>JAFADB010000181.1 GCA_023425225.1 Pseudomonadota bacterium | reverse complement strand
TGCAGGCGGCCAAGCAGCACGGCGTGGCCGGGCTGTCGTGGCAGTCGCCGCAGCCCGGTGCGCACGTGGCCCGGGCGGCGCTGAGCTACCTGCACCACCAGGTGGAGGCCGGCACCAGTTGCCCGCTGACAATGACCCACGCCGCGGTGGCGGTGCTGCGCCAGCACCCGGCATTGCGCGAGTGGGCCGACAAGGCTGCCGCCGCGCACTACGACCCGCGCGACGTGCCCGTCGCCGCCAAGGCCGGCATCACCCTGGGCATGGGCATGACCGAGAAGCAGGGCGGCTCGGACGTGCGCAGCAACGCCACCGTCGCCACGCCGGACGGTGGCGACGGCTATCGCCTGGTCGGCCACAAGTGGTTCTTCTCGGCGCCGATGTCCGACGGCTTCCTGGTGCTGGCGCAGGCGCCGGGCGGGCTGAGCTGCTTCCTGCTGCCGCGGCGCCTGCCGGACGGCGAAAAGAATGCCTTCCGGCTGATGCGGCTCAAGGACAAGCTCGGCGACTGGTCCAACGCTTCCAGCGAGGTCGAGTTCTGCGGCGCCTGGGCGCAACGCGTCGGCGAGGAAGGGCGCGGCGTGGTCACCATCATCGAGATGGTGATGATGACCCGCCTGGACTGCATGCTCGGCGCCGCCGCGCAGATGCGCATGGCACTGGCGCAGGCGCTGCATCACGCGCGCCATCGCGTTGCCTTCGGCAGCCTGCTGTCGGAGCAGCCGCTGATGCGCAACGTGCTGGCCGACCTGGCGATCGAATCGGAGGCGGCCACCGCGTTCGCGCTGCGGGTGGCGCGCGCGGTCGATGCCGCCGGCCGCGACGAGGGCGAGGCGGCGTTCGCGCGCATCGCCACCGCGCTGGGCAAGTACTGGCTGTGCAAGCGCGCGCCGGCGTTCGTCAACGAGGCGCAGGAATGCCTGGGCGGCGCCGGCTACGTCGAGGAATCGATGCTGCCGCGGCTGTACCGGCAGGCGCCGCTCAATTCGATCTGGGAGGGCAGCGGCAATATCCAGTGCCTGGACGTGCTGCGCGCTCTGACGCGCGAGCCGCGCACGCTGCAGGCATTGCAGGACGAGCTCGCCGCCGCGGTCGGCCTGCATCCTTCGCTGGACCGCGCGCTGTCGGAGGTCCGGCGCCAGCTCGCGGACGAGCCGCAGCCGGCCGCCGCGCGGCTGGTCACCGAACGGCTGGCGCTGGCGCTGCAGGCGGCGTTGCTGCTGCGCAGCGGCAGTCCTGCGGCCGAGGTGTTCGTGCGCAGCCGCCTCGGCGGCGAGCACGGAGCGGCGCTGGGGACGTTGCCGCCGGAACTGCTGGATCCCCGGTTGATCGAGCGCGCCTTGCCCGGCTGAGCCACGGCCGCAGCACCGTGGGAGCGGCGAAATCAGCTTATTGCAGGGTCCAATACGAGAACGGGCCGGCCGATGTCCCGGCCGACCCGTCGCGCGTTTCCACGCTGCCTGCCCGTCAGGGCTGCTTTTCCTCGGCCCGCCGTTCAGCCTTGTCGGCCGTCTCGCGGGCCTTGTCGGCGGCCGTCTGGGCCGCGTTGGCGGTGGCCTGGCTGGCATCGGCGGCCGCGCGCCGTGCGGCCGCGTCGGCATCCTCGGCGGCCTCGCCCAGGTCCTGACGCGTGTCGCGTGCGGCCTCGCGGGTGGCGGCTTCCGCCCTGTCCGCTGCCTCGCGCGTCGCCTCGGCCGCCTTGTCGGCCGCCTCGCGGGTGGCCGCGGCGGCGCTGTCGGCGGCCTGTGCGGCATCGCGCTTGGCGCGTTCGGCTTCCGGTCCCTGGCATGCGGCAACGACAAGCACCGCGCCGGCCAGCAACAGTGCAAGTGGCATCTTGTTCATGAAAACGCTCCTTGGTGTCGGTTCGACCCCTGGAGCCTACGGCGGGGTACATGCAGCCGGCGTCAATGCCCAAGTCCCTGGGCCGCTACAGCGCAGTTCCGTATTCAGGCCAGCGAAGCCCTGGCGCCGCCCAAGGCCCGGTGATCGGCGAGGCGGCAGGCCGGTTGTCGGCCTGACCGACGTTATCCAAGGAAAAGCGGCCAAAGAAAAAGCCGCTGGCGAACCAGCGGCTTTTCCAGACTTGCCGTAAGCGAGAAGTTATTACTTCTTGGCTTCTTCGGCAGCGTCCTTGGCCTGCTCGGCAGTGCCTTCGGCAGCCTTGGCGGCGTCGGCAGCCTGGTCGGCAGCAGCATCGGTCGCGGCGCTGGCAGCGTCGGCCGAAGCGTCGGCAGCGGTGTCAGCAGCGGTAGCGGCGGTGTCGGCAGCAGCCTGGGCAGCGTCGGCGGTCTCGGCGCCGGCAGCGGCGGCCTGGTCGGCAGCGGCCTGTGCGTCGGTGGCAGCCTGGTCAGCGGAAGCAGCGGCGTCCTGGGCCTGCTCCTGCTTCGAGCACGCGGCCAGGGCCAGACCCAGGGCCAGTGCGATCAGCAGCTTGTTGATGCTCATTGTGATCAATCCTCGTCGTTAGTTAGGCAACGCGCAATTGCGCGCCGGCAACATGATGACAAGCCCAAGTCGGGTGTCAAGCATATGCGCATTCAGTTTTGTGTAATGGCTGTTAATTCCAGTCAAATCAATTCGATGGCGATGGCCGTCGCTTCACCGCCACCAATGCACAACGAGGCGATTCCACGCCTGCCACCGCGCTTGCGCAACGCATTGAGCAAGGTCACCACCAGGCGTGCGCCGGAAGCGCCGATGGGATGACCCAATGCGCATGCGCCGCCATTCACGTTGACCTTGGCATGGGGAATGCCGAGATCGCGGATCGGTGCCATCGCCACCACCGCGAAGGCTTCGTTGATCTCGAACAGGTCCACCTCGTCCACGCTCCAGCCGATCTGCGTGAGCAGTTTTTCGATCGCCCCGACCGGTGCGGTGGTGAACCATTCCGGCGCCTGCGAAAAGGTGGCGTGGCCGACGATGCGCGCCAGCGGCTGCACGCCCAGGCGGGCGGCCTCGTCGCGGTCCAGCAGCACGGTGGCGGCGGCGCCGTCGGAGATGCTCGACGAACTGGCGGCGGTGATGGTGCCGTCCTTGGCGAACGCCGGCTTGAGGGTAGGGATCTTGCCGATGTCCGAGCGGCCGGGCTGCTCGTCGCTGGCGTATTCCACCTCGCCCTTGCGACCGGCGACCTTGACCGGGACGATCTCGCCGTCGAACGCGCCGCCGGCCTGCGCGGCCTGCGCGCGCCTGACCGACTCGATGGCGTAGGCGTCCTGCTCCTCGCGGGTGAAGCCGTACTTGTGCGCGGCCTTCTCACCGAACACGCCCATCGCCTGGCCGTCGTAGGGATTGGTCAATCCGTCCCAGGCCATGTGGTCCACCGCCTGGAAGTTGCCGTAGCGGTTGCCGGTGCGCGAATGCGGAATCATGTGCGGGGCGTTGGTCATCGACTCCATGCCGCCGGCGACCACCACGCTGGCCGAGCCGGCCTTGATCAGGTCGTGGCCGAACATGATGGCCTTCATGCCCGAGCCGCAGACCTTGTTGATGGTGGTGGCCCCGGCCGAGACCGGGATGCCGGCCGCCAGCGCGGCCTGCCGTGCCGGCGCCTGGCCCAGGTTGGCCGGCAGCACGCAGCCCATGATCACCTCGGACACGGCGTCGGTGCCCAGACCGGCCTGCTGCAGCGCGGCGGCGATCGCGGTCGCGCCCAGGGTCGGAGTGGGCACGCCGGTGAACTGCCCGAGGAAGGAGCCGATGGCCGTGCGCATGGCGCCCGCGATCACGATGTCTGACATGAGCCTTACCGGGGAGATGGGTAGGGCCGGATTATCGATGCGCGCCCAAGCCCGTGCCAATCGGACTTTAGGCCGAGATCAATGACGGCGATCGGGGTTTGAAGTATAAATTTCCGCTGAATCGGCCGTGCTCTGGCGGCTGCCTGCAACGGAACTGCATCAGGAGAGCGCAACGCGATGAGGAGCGGGGACCGGAACATCCATGGCTGCTGGAAGGCCGCGCTGGCGGCCAGCCTGGCACTCGCATTGGCCGCC
This sequence comes from Pseudomonadota bacterium, assembly GCA_023425225.1. GTDB lineage: Bacteria > Pseudomonadota > Gammaproteobacteria > Xanthomonadales > Xanthomonadaceae > MMGLT7. The sequence goes on along the minus strand of JAFADB010000181.1, from coordinate 4,891 downwards.
TGTGGCGGCGGGGGCGGGGGACAGGTGCGCGACACGCCGCCGCCGGCCACGACACCTCCGACCACCCCGCCGGCGCCGCCCCCGGCCACACCCCCGACCACCCCGCAACCGGCGTTCGACGCGCACCTGAGCCTGACCAACGCGTTGGCGGCGCAGTCGCAGGGGTTCACCGGCGCGGGCTACCGGATCGGCGTGATCGATTCGGGCGTCAACCGCTACCACCCGGCGCTGGACGGGCGGGTGGTGGCCAGCTACGCCTACCTCGACCCGTCGCGCAACAACCTCGGCGTCGACGACGTGGTCGGCCATGGCACCACGGTGGCGCAGCTGGCGGCCGGCAAGGCGGTGGGCAGCTGGCCCGGCGGCATCGCGCCCGGGGCGCAGATCGTCTCGGCGCGGATCATCGCCGACGAATCGCCCGAGGACGACGGTTCCGGCCAGGGCAACGAGGTCAGCGGCGCGCTGGGCCTGCAGCAGGTCCATGACGACCTGATCGCCCAGGGCGTGCGCATCATGAACAATTCGTGGGGCGGGCTGTACTGGACCAACCCGGCGGCGACCGCGGCCATCGCCGGCGAGTACCGCAGCTTCATCTTCGGCAACGACGGGCTGGTGGTGTTCGCCGCCGGCAACGAGTCCAACGCCAACCCTTCCGACATGGCCGCGTTGCCGAGCCAGCCCGGTCCGGGCGGTACGCGGCCGGCGGCCGACCTGGAGCGCGGCTGGCTGACGGTGGCGGCCCTGGACACCGCCACGCCGACCCAGCTGGCGTCCTATTCCAATGCCTGCGGCGTGGCCATGCACTACTGCCTGGTGGCGCCGGGCACCTCGGTGTTCACCGGGCCCGACGACGTGGCCGGAAGCACGACCTACTACTACGGCAGCGGAACCTCGTACGCGGCGCCGCTGGTCTCCGGCGCCGCGGCACTGGTGTGGCAGGCCTTCCCCTACTTCAACAACGACCTGGTGCGACAGACCCTGCTCGGCACCGCCACCGACCTGGGCGATCCCGGCGTCGATGCCGTCTTCGGCCATGGCCTGTTGAACATCGGCAAGGCGGTGCAGGGGCCGGCGCGGTTCGACTGGGGCGATGTCGCCGTGTCCTTCGCCGGCAGCTCGACCTGGGCCAACGACATCGGCGGCAGCGGCGGGCTGGTCAAGGACGGCAGCGGCACGCTGGTGCTTTCCGGCACCGGCAACCACTACAGCGGCGACACCACGGTGCTGGGCGGCACCTTGCGCGTGGCCAGCCTGGACGGCTCGCGGGTCGCGATCGGCAGCGCCGGCACGCTGGTGGGCGCCGGCCCGATCAGTGGCAACGTGACCAATGCCGGCACGTTCGAGGTCGGCACCGACGTGCTGTCGCTGCAGGGCGATTACCTGCAGTCCGGCGGCCGCCTGGCGCTGAACGTGGGCGACCGGCTCTCGGTCAGCGGCAGCGCGACGTTGCAGGGCGGCGATCTCCATGTGCTGGGCAAGCGCGACTATGTCGGCCTGGATGTCGCCTACACGGTGCTCGAGGCCGCCAATGGCCTGAGCGGTACCTTCGCCGGCGTGTCCTCGCCGGCCAACGTGTTCGTGCAGGCGAGCCTGGACTACGACGGCAACAGCGCCTCGATCACGCTGCAGCGCCTGGACGTGACCGCCGCCGCCGCGGCGCTGGGCGACATCGGCGCGGCGGCGCTGGCTTCGGCCACCCGCATCGAGAATGCCTTCCGGCTGATCGACGGGCAGACGGTCCAGGGCGAGGGCAGCATCGGCGACGGCTTCATCCGCGGTGCCGCGGCCATCCAGCAGTCGCCCGACGCGGCGGCTGCGGCGGCGACGCTGCGCAGCCTGTCGGGGCAGGCGCACGTGGCCGCCGCGGCGATGACCTTCGACAGCATCGACATGAGCCGGCGCGCGCTGTCCTCGCGACTGGAATCGGTGCTGGCCGCGCCACGCCGGCAGGGTGCGTGGCAGGCATCGCTGGGTGGGCAGGGGCGCGGCGGCTTTTCCGCCAGCGAAGTGCCGCTGAGCGGCTGGCTGATGGGGCATGACCAGTGGCTGGGCGAGGGCCGCATCGGCGGCCTGGCATTCGGCCAGACGCGGCTGGACGGCATGGCCGGCATGGATTTCGCCCGCGGGCACGACCGCCAGACGCAGGTGCAGGGCTACCTGGGTTGGCTGCACGGCAACGCCTATGCGCTGGGGCAGTTGGGGGCCGGGCAGTTCCAGCGCCGGCTCGATCGCGGCCTGCTGCTGGGGCAGCAGCTGTCGGGGGTATCCAGCCAGTATCGCGGCAGCCTGCTTTCGGGCAGCGTCGAGGCCGGTTATCGCTGGGGCGGGGCCGCGCTTGCGTTCACGCCCTATGCCGGCGCGGAGTACGCGCAGGTGCGCAGCGACGGCTTCCGCGAGTCGGGTGGCGAGGGCTTCGGCCTGCAGGCCGATGCGGCCACGTCCTCGCGCCTGCAGGCGCTGGCCGGCGTGCGCGGCGACTGGTCGCGGGGGATGCTGACCCTGCGTGGGCATGCCGAGTGGCAGCAGGTGCTGTCCGCCGCCGGTCTGCAGCGGCAGGCACGCTTCGTCGGCGTGGATGCATGGGCGCCCCTGGACGGGACGGCGATGCAGCGCTCGGGTGGCCTGTTCGGGCTCGGCGTGGACGCGGCGCTTTCGCGCCAGGGCCGCCTGTCGCTGGGCTATGACCAGCGTTTCGGTCCGCGCGGCGCCCTGCATGCATGGTCGGCGCAGTACCTGCTGCGGTTCTGAGCGGGCGCATCCACCGGAAGCCGCGATTCCGATGCAAAAAAACAGGCGGCCAATGGCCGCCTGTTCTTCATCAGGTACCGGCACGCCGGCACGGAGGTACTCAGTCCGCGAAGTGCACCAGCGGACGGTCGTACATCGGCTGCACCTGGCGGTTGTTGCGCGGGTAGCGGTCGTGCAGCTCGGCGATCTCGGCCTTGGACAGCTGCATCGGGTTGGACAGCACGTACCACTCCACGTTCTCGGTCAGCGGCGGCGTGGTCAGCGAGCCAAGGTAGTGGTAGTAGCTCTTGTTGTCCGGCAGCAGGCTGGCGACGTCGACGTCGGCCTGATCGGTCTTCGCGTCGCGCAGCTGGCGCAGCACCGGCTCGATGCCCTCGTTGGCCTTGCCTTCCTCGTACATCACGCCGACCACGACCAGGCGGCCGTCCTGCGCGCGGAACACGAAGTGGCCTTCCAGCGGGTAGGAACGGCCGTCGATGGTGTGCTCGCTGGGGGAGTGGAAGTGGAACTGGGTCAGGCGGAAATGGCGGCCGCGGATCAGCGCTTCGGCCACGTCGGTGTTGACCTGGATGGCATGGCCGGTATCGGTGACCTTGCCCGGCGCGCGCTTGCTGGAGATCAGCAGGGCGCCCGATTCGTCACGGTCGGGCGCGAGGGCCGATTCGGTGACGATGTTGACCGGCGACTGCGCATGGTCGAGCACGCCGTGCCAGGTTTCCTGGTGGTCGTAGTCCAGGTCGTGCGAGGCCTTCTTCTGGCCGTCGGCGAAGGCGGCCGTGGCCAGCAGGCACAGGCTGAGGCCGGCAGCGAGCCGGGACATGGATTTGAGGTGATGCATCGCGAATTTCCTTGTTGCAGGTTGGAGAAAGGCTGTCCGGCAGCCTCAGTCCTGGCGCGATGCGGGTCGTGTAGCGGAACGCTACGGGGGCCTTGCAGGGGTCAGCCTGCCATCCACGATGGATGGCCTGAGGCGTCGGTGGGAAAGATAATGGGGTGTGCGGACGAAGACTCAATGTTCTCCGCGCAATTTTCCCATGAATCGGGGCTGGTTGCGCCCCAGCGGCAGCTTCAGCCGACCGACGGCGTCGATTCGTGCCTGGGCGATGCGGTCGGCCGCCTGCTGCGGGGGGATGGACTCGTGCTCGGACAGGTCGAAGATGCGTCCCAGCGTGTGGTAGATGCTGCGGATCAGGCGCATGGCGCGCTCGCGGTTGTAGCCGTCGATCTCCAGCGACACGTTCATCACCCCGCCGGCGTTGACCGCGTAGTCCGGCGCATAGAGGATGCCGCGCTGCTGCAGTTCCAGGCCCATCTGCGGGGTGGCCAGCTGGTTGTTGGCGGTGCCGCACACCACCTTGGCCTTGAGCCGGGGCAGCGTGTGCTCGTTGATCGAGCCTTCCAGCGCGCACGGGGCGAACACGTCCGCCTCCACTTCGTAGATCTCGTCGGGCTTGACCGCCTCGGCGCCGTACTCGGCCACCGCGCGCTCGACCAGCGCCGCGTCCAGGTCGGTGACGTACAGCTTGGCGCCGCGTTCCTTGAGCAGCTTCACCAGTTCCATGCCGATGTGGCCCAGGCCCTGCACGGCGATGCTGGCCTTGCCCACTTCCTCGTGGCCGAACTTGCGGTTGAGCGAGGCCATCAGCGCCTGCAGCGCGCCGTAGGCGGTGAACGGGGCCGGGTCGCCGGAGCCGCCGTGGATCTGGTGCACGCCGGTCACGCAGCCGGTTTCCAGGTAGATCTGCTCCATGTCGTTGACGTCGGTGCCCACGTCCTCGGCGGTGATGTAGCGCCCGCCCAGCGAATCGACGTAGCGGCCGAAGGCGCGGAACAGCACCTCGGTCTTGTCGACCTTGGGGTCGCCGATGATGACCGCCTTGCCGCCGCCGACGTTGAGCCCGGCCAGCGCGTTCTTGTAGGTCATGGTCTGGCTCAGCCGCAGCGCGTCGCTCAGCGCCGCCTCGGTGCTGCCGTACGGACGCATGCGCACGCCGCCCAGCGCCGGACCCAGCACGGTGCTGTGCAGGGCGATGATGGCGCGCAGCCCGGCATCGGGACTGTGGCAGAAGACGACCTGTTCGTGGCCGGAGGTTTGCAGGGTTTCGAAAAGCATCGGTGGGGCTCCGCTTGCGTCGCTGGCGCC
>JAFADB010000149.1 GCA_023425225.1 Pseudomonadota bacterium | reverse complement strand
AGCGGTTCTTGAACGCGCGCAGCACGCGGAAGCGGCTGCCGCTCTCGCCCTCGAAATACAGCACCGCGTCGACCATGTGCTCGAGCACGCGCGGGCCGGCGATGCCGCCCTCCTTGGTGACGTGGCCGACCAGGAACACCGCGGTGCCGGTCTCCTTGGCATAGCGCACCAGCCGCGCCGCGCTCTCGCGTACCTGGCTGACCGAGCCGGGCGCGGCGGTCAGCGATTCGGTCCACAGCGTCTGCACCGAATCGGCCACGATCAGCCGCGGCCGCGCGGCGCTGGCGTGCTGCAGGATGTTCTCGATGCCGGTCTCGGCCAATGCGTCGAGGCCGTCCAGCGGCAGGTCCAGCCGCGCCGCCCGCCCGGCCACCTGCGCCAGCGATTCCTCGCCGGTGACATAGAGCACCGGCAGCGTGCCGGCCATCCTGGCCAGCGCCTGCAGCAGCAGGGTCGACTTGCCGATGCCGGGGTCGCCGCCGACCAGCACCACCGCGCCTTCGACCAGGCCACCGCCGAGCACGCGGTCGAACTCGCCGATGCCGGTGGACACGCGCACGTGCTCGCTGTGCTGCACGTCCTTGAGCGCGGTGATGCGGGGCGCATCGACCTTGCCGGCCCAGCCGTTGCGCCTCGATGCGTGCGTCCCCGCGCCGGCCGCCGGCGTCGCGCTTTCGAGCACGATCTGGCTGAGCGTGTTCCACGCCCCGCACTCGCCGCACTGCCCCTGCCACTTGCTGTACTCGGCGCCGCATTCGCCGCAGACGTAGGCGATCTTTGCCTTGGCCACGCTTCACTCGCACGGATTGAAAGGCCGACAGGATAGCGGCCGCCGGTCTCATCGCCTGCGAGGGATCGGCCCGGGCCTGCGCCGAGCACACTGCCCAACGCACCAGCCATCGGCCGCGTCGGCTTCTCGCGTCGTCACCCGTTGCGCTGTGGAGGTATCCGCTCGCGCCACGGCCGCGGCACCGGCCAGACGCCCGCGCCGTATCCGCCACCGGGGCAGCCCGCCCTGCCGGCCTGCCGACGGGATCGCCATCGGCAGGCCGCCGCGGACCGGATCCGGATCAGCGGCCGTGGTGTCCCGCGTTCAACAGCAGGTTGGTGATCACGCCACTGGCGATGGCGACCAGCAGGAAATTGCCGTCCGGATCGCGTACCCAGCGATGGCGGTCGTCCGGCGGCGGCGGCAGGTCGTAGCGGCGATAGTCGTCGACCACGTAGCGGGGACCGTCGAAGCGGTCGCCCTGGCGCCACTGGCGCGGCGGGCCGCCGCGATCGTCGCGGCCCCGGTACTGGCGGTCGTCGGGACGCGGGCGATCGTCGGGCGGGCCGCGGTCATCGCGCCCGGCCTCGTAGCCGCGGCGGTCCGGCGGGTAATAGTCCTGCGCGATTGCCGGCAGCGAACCGGCCAGCAGCAACACCGCTCCCATCGCGGAAACAACGCGCCTGGTATCCATGATCGGCTCCTCGAGAGTGGGGACGCCCCCATGCTGCCGATCCCGTTGCGCTGGCGTGTGTCAGCGGTGCCACATTGCCCGGCCCGTCCAACCTCTATTCATGAACCTGATCGCAGCAGAGACCGCCGCTGGCGCGCCATGGTGGCGCGACGGCCTGCCCACCGCGGAACACGGGCAGGCGGCCATCGCCGCCCGCCCGTTCGCGCTGCTGCAACCGGTCAGCGGGCCTTGAGCAGCTCGGCCAACCTGTCCGGCGTGCCGGCCACGCGCTCCAGGTTCGGATACAGCAGACCGCCGTGGTAGTCGATGCGCACGGTCTCGTAGCGGTCGAACTTCTTGATCAGCAGTTCGACCGGCGCCTGCCCGCCCTTGGCCGCCTTCACCGCTTCCTTGAGCTCGTCGCCGCTGTACTGGCGGCCGTTGACCGCGACCAGGGTCATGCCCGGCGCCAGACCGGCGTTGAAGGCCGGCCCATCCCACAGCACGTCGCCGAGCACGCCCTTCTCGTCGGCGGTCAGGCCCAGCGAGTAGGTCAGGTTGACGCCCTTGCTGCGTGCCTCGATCGCCTTGAACGCATCGCTGGGCGTGTCGGTGTAGACCAGCTTCCAGCCATGCGAGGCCAGCCCGCCGGTCAGCGGACCGTGGCCGTCGACGCGGCTGCGCAGGAAATCGGCCCAGTCGAATGCGGCGATGCCGTTCAAGGTGGCGACGATGTCGTCGAAGGTATACGGGTTGACGTCCCAGGCACCGTTGTCCATGCCGAAGAACGCCTTGGCGAAGTCGTCGATGGAGCGCTTGTTGCCGCTCAGCTCGCGCAGCTTGCCGTCGACCTCCAGCCACACCATCTGCCCGCCCGAGTAGTAGTCCTCGCTCATCTGGTAGTTGCGGAACGCCAACGGCCGGCGCTGGGCGATGGTCGGGTCGTTGGTGGTGTCCTGCAGGTTGCGCCAGGCCAGCCCGGGACGGCCGCGGTCGTAGGTGGCGGCGACGTTGGCGAGCATCTCGCGCGCCTGCTGCTGGCTCCACAGCCCCGAGCGCGCGGCCAGCACCTGGCCGAAGAACTGGGTCTGGCCCTCGTACAGCCACAGCAGGCTGTCGCCCATCGGCACGTTGAAGTTGGGCGTGGCCAGGTCGGCGCCGCGGCGGTACTTGCCGTTCCAGGAATGGTTGAACTCGTGCGGCAGCAGGTCGCGTCCCAGCCAGCTCTTGTCCCACTCGGTGAAGTAGCCGACTGCGCCGCTGTTCTCGCTGGAACGGTGGTGCTCCAGGCCGATGCCGCCGAGCTTGCCGGTCAGCGCCAGCAGGAAGTCGTAGTGGTCGAAGTGGCGCGCGCCGTAGAGCTTGTCCATCTGCTGCACCAGCGCCTGATGCGCCTTGACCTGCTCGGGCTTGGCCTCCAGGTAGCGGGCGTCGTCGGCGAACACGTTCAGGCGCACCGGCTGGCTGCCGCCGTCCAGTTCGATGCGCTTGTAGTACTTGCCGGCGAAGATCGGCGAATCGACCAGGTCGTCGTAGTCGATCGGCTTGAAGGTCACCTTGTCGCCGACGCGGCTCTCGGTCTCCAGCGCGGTGGCGTACTCCCAGCCCTTCGGCAGGGTCACGCTGGCGACGGTCTTGATGTTGCGGGCGTAGTAGCCGGCCGGATACAGCGAATTGCTGTTCCACTGCAGGTTGAGCATCTCCGGGGTCATCACTACCCGGCCCTGCTGGCCGCCCTGCGAAGACAGGAACTGGAACTCGGCGACGATCTCACGGGTGCCTTCGGGCACGTCGACCTTGAAGGCGTAGACGTCGTAGGGATCGCGCGTCCACGGGATGACCTGTCCGGACGCGGTCTTGATCGTGAGCCCGGCGACCTTGTCGATGCTGCCGCTGGGCGAGTGGTGGCCGGGGATCCACTGCGGATACAGCAGCGTCATCGGACCCGGCGTGGCCGGCAGCGTGGTGCGCACGCGGAAGATGCGCCGGTCGATGTCGGTGGCATCCACGTCCACCTTGAGGACGCCCGGGTAAGGCACGTCCTGCGGCGGCGCGGTCTGGGCGGCGGCCTGTCCGGTGGACAGGCACGCAAACATCGAAACGATCAATGCGGCGGTCATTCTCATAACGGCTCCGGGGAGAGGGCGGTACAACCTTCGATCGTAGTCCTCCGCCCCTGCCCCACCGTATGCCATAGGTCATGCGCCGCACCGGCAAGGCCCGGAAAAGCGAAGGCCGCCCGGAGGCGGCCTCGCACGTCCACAACGGCGATTGCCGTTACATCATGTGGCGGTTCATGTTGTAGAGGATCCACAGCGAACCGGCCACGATGATCGCGATCACCAGCACGGTGAAGGCGAACGCCGAGACGTTCCAGCGGTTCTCCGAGGAGTTGTCCATGTGCAGGAAGAACTTCAGATGCACCAGGATCTGCAGCACGCCCAGCACCGCGATGGCGGCGATGGCGAAACCGCGCGGGAAGCCGCCGGTCATGACGATGGCGAACGGGATCACCGTCAGCACCACCGCCAGCACGAAGCCGATCAGGTAGGACTTGACGCTGCCGTGGCTTTCGCCGCCGGCGGCATGGGCGGGGGTCTGATTGTCGTGTGCGGCCATTACAGGGCTCCGAACAGGTAGACGACGGAGAACACGCCGATCCAGATGATGTCCAGGAAGTGCCAGAACAGACTCAGGCACGCCAGGCGGGTCTTGTTGGTGGTGGTCAGACCGTTCTGCGCCAGCTGCACGAACATCACGATCAGCCACAGCAGGCCGGAGGCCACGTGCAGGCCGTGGGTGCCCACCAGGGTGAAGAACGCCGACAGGAAGGCGCTGTGGCCGGGGCCATAGCCTTCGTGGATCAGGTGGCGGAACTCGTAGACCTCCATGCCCAGGAAGCCGGCGCCGAGCAGGAAGGTCACCGCCAGCCAGCCGTAGACCTGGCCGATGCGGTTCTGGTGCACGGCGATCATGCCCAGGCCGAAGGTCAGGCTCGACACCAGCAGCAGCGCGGTTTCCCAAGCCACGAACGGCAGCTCGAACAGCTCCGCGCCGCTGGGCCCGCCATTGGTGGAGCTGGACAGCACCGCGTAGGTGGCGAACAGGCAGGAGAAGATGAGGCAGTCGCTCATCAGGTAGATCCAGAACCCGAGCAGGGTGTTCTCGCCCGGGTCGTGGTGCTCTTCGTGGCCATGGGCCGCCGCGTGGGCGGCCCCGGTCATCGTGTCGGTGGTTGCGCTGCTCATGCCGTACGCTCCGTTGCTTTCACCAGCCCCGCTTCTTCCAGATGGCGGAAGCGTTCGTTCTCGATGCGCTCGACCTCGGCGGCCGGCACGTAGTAGTCGGTGTCCTTGTCGAACGTGCGCACGATGAACGTGGCGATCATGCCGACGAAGCCGACGATGGCCAGCCACCAGATGTGCCAGATCATCGCGAAGCCGAACACCAGGCTGAAGGCACCGATGACCAGGCCGGAGCCGGTGTTGCGCGGCATGTGGATGTCCTGGTACTTGGCCGGGCGCTTCCACGCCTTGCCGTCCTGCTTGTCATGCCAGAACTGGTCGATGCCGGTAACCTGCGGCACCACGGCGAAGTTGTAGAACGCCGGCGGCGAGGAGGTCTCCCACTCCAGCGTGCGGGCATTCCACGGGTCGCCGGTGAGGTCCATGTTCTTCTTGCGGTCGCGGATGCTGACGATGAACATCAGCAGCTGGCAGACGATGCCCAGCGCGATCACCGCCGCGCCGCAGGCGGCCACGATCAGCCACGGCTGGAACTCGGGGTTGGAGTAGCTCTGCATGCGCCGGGTCATGCCCATGAAGCCGAGCACGTACAGCGGCATGAAGGCCAGGTAGAAGCCGACGAACCAGCACCAGAACGCCGCCTTGCCCAGCTTCTCGTTGAGCTTGAAGCCGAACATCTTCGGGAACCAGTAGGTGATGCCCGCCATCATGCCGAACACCACGCCGCCGATGGCCGTGTTGTGGAAGTGGGCGATCAGGAACAGGCTGTTGTGCAGCACGAAGTCCACCGCCGGCACCGCCATCATCACGCCGGTCATGCCGCCGATGGTGAAGGTGACCATGAAGCCGATGGTCCACAGGATCGGCACGCGGTACTCGATGCGGCCGCGGTACATGGTGAACAGCCAGTTGAACAGCTTCACGCCGGTCGGCACCGAGATGATCATCGTGGTGATGCCGAAGAACGCGTTGACGTTGGCGCCCGAGCCCATTGTGAAGAAGTGGTGCAGCCACACGATGAACGACAGGATGCCGATGGCGCAGGTGGCGTACACCATCGAGGTGTAGCCGAACAGCGGCTTGCGCGAGAACGTGGCCACCACCTCGGAGAACACGCCGAACGCCGGCAGGATCAGGATGTACACCTCCGGGTGGCCCCAGATCCAGATCAGGTTGACGTACATCATGGCGTTGCCGCCGCCGTCGTTGGTGAAGAAGTGCGTGCCCAGGTAACGGTCCAGGGTCAGCAGCACCAGCGTGGCGGTCAGCACCGGGAACGCGGCGACGATCAGCAGGTTGGTGACCACCGCGGTCCAGGAGAAGATCGGCATGCGCATCATGGTCATGCCCGGCGCGCGCATCTTGAAGATGGTCACCAGGAAGTTGATGCCGCTCAGCGTCGTGCCCAGACCCGAGACCTGCAGGCCCCAGATGTAGTAGTCCACGCCGACGCCTGGACTGTACTCAAGGCCGGACAGCGGCGGATAGGCCAGCCAGCCGGTCTGGGCGAACTCGCCCACGCCCAGCGAGATCATCACCAGGCCCACGCCGGCCACGAACAGCCAGAAGCTGAGCGAGTTGACGAACGGGAAGGCGACGTCGCGCGCGCCGATCTGCAGCGGCACCACCAGGTTCATCAGGCCGGTGACCAGCGGCATGGCCACGAAGAAGATCATGATCACGCCGTGGGCGGTGAAGATCTGGTCGTAGTGGTGCGGCGGCAGGTAGCCCTCGGCGCCGCCGGCGGCCATGGCCTGCTGGGCGCGCATCATCACCGCGTCGGCGAAGCCGCGCAGCAGCATCACGAACGCCACGATCAGGTACATGATGCCGATCTTCTTGTGATCGACCGAAGTGAGCCACTCCTTCCAGAGATAGCCCCACTGCTTGTAGCGGGTGATCAGCCCCAGGATCACCAGCCCAACCAGGCCGGCGACCGCAAGGGTGACCATGACGATCGGCTCGTGGTACGGAACCGCTTCGATAGTGAGTTTGCCCAGCATCAGTGTTCTCCCGAACCCGCATGGCCGTGCGCGGGCGCATCGGCATGGGTGTCCGCGTTGTGGTCGGCATGGTCGTTATCGGCATGGTCCATGCCGGCGTGCTGCACGTCCGCATGCTCCATGGCGGCGTGGTCCATAGCGGCGTGATCCATATCGGCATGCTCCATGGCGGCATGCTGCTGCGGATCGTGCGACATGCCGAAATGGCGGTTCTCGCCCACGTGCGCGGCGATGATCGACTTGAACAGCCCCGGCTGCGCCGAGGAGTAGTAGGTCACCGGGTAGCGCTTCTCGTTGCGGTCGGCGGCCAGCGCCTTGAAGCTGGTAGCGTCCAGCGGCTGCCCCTCGGCCTTGGCCTTGGCCACCCACTGCTCGAAGCCCTGCTCGGTCAGCGAATGCGCGGTGAAGTTCATGCCGGCGAAGCCGTGGCCGCTGTAGTTGGACGACAGCCCGTGGAACTCGCCCAGCTCGTTGGCGATCAGGTGCAGCTTGGTTTCCATGCCCGCCATCGAATAGATCTGGGTGCCCAGCTGCGGGATGAAGAACGCGTTCATCACCGTGTCGGAGGTGATGCGGAAATTCAGCGGCGTATCGACCGGGAAGGCGATCTCGTTGACCGTGGCGATGCCCTGCTCCGGATAGATGAACAGCCATTTCCAGTCGAGCGAGACGGCCTCGATGGTGATCGGCGGGACGTCGGAGTCGATCGGCTTGTACGGATCCAGCGCATGCGAGGAGCGCCAGGTCAGCACCGCCAGCACCAGGATGATCAGGCACGGGATCGACCACACCACCACCTCGATCGCGGTGGAGTGCGACCAGTTCGGCTCGTAGCGGGCCTTGGTGTTGGAGGCGCGGTAGTGCCAGGCGAAGGCCAGCGTCATCACGATCACCGGGATGACCACCAGCAGCATCAGCACCACGGCGGTGATGAGCAGGGTCTTCTCGTCGTGGCCGATCTGTCCCTTGGGATTGAGGATGCCGGTACTGCAGCCCGCCAGGAAGACGGTGGCCAGCAGCGCCGCGGCTGGACGGAGCAGGCGTCCAGAGTGTTTCAACGAAGTCATCGGGTCGATCCAATGGCGAGGGGATGCCGGCCGGTTCCCGGCGCTGCGCGAAGACGAAGCACAGACGAAAGGCTCCGCGGCATCCGGAACCCGATCCAGGAAATGGTTGGCGCGGCAATTTTATGCCGTTGTGCAGCAACAACGAAAGCCATCGGGCAATGATCCGGCGCAAATTCGTCGTGATCCGCCCTGCGACCGATTGCCGCACCCGCGGCGTGCGGGATGCAAAACGGGCCGGCCATCTGCATGGCCGGCCCGTTGGATGTCGCTGGTGCCGGAGATAGGAATCGAACCTACGACCCCATCATTACGAATGACGTGCTCTACCAACTGAGCTACTCCGGCGGAACCGCGAATTCTAGGGCTCCGTCCTGCGTTGGTCAATTGACCAGTTGCAGGCGCAGCTCCTTGGGCAGCGCGAACACCATCGACTCCGGTTCGCCCTTCAGTTCCGACACGCCGGACGCGCCCAGCTCGCGCAGCCGCGCGATCACTCCGTCCACCAGCACCTGCGGCGCGGATGCGCCGGCGGTCAGGCCGATGCGGCGCTTGCCGGCGACCCAGGCCGGGTCGATCTCGTCGGCGCCGTCGATCAGGTAGGACTCCACCCCGTCGCGCCTGGCCAGCTCGCTGAGGCGGTTGGAATTGGAGCTGTTGGGCGA
>JAFADB010000148.1 GCA_023425225.1 Pseudomonadota bacterium | reverse complement strand
CGCGCCGCCGCAGGCCCCGCGCGGCACGGTGGTGCTGCTGCACGGCTGGATGATGGACGGCGATTCGCTGCTGCCGTGGTCGCTGACCTTCGCCCGCGCCGGCTACCGCGTGCTCACCATGGACCTGCGCAACCACGGCCATTCCGGACCGGGGCCATCCGGCTACGGCACGCGCGAGTCCGATGACCTGGTCGACGTGCTCGCCGACCTGCGCCAGCGCGGCGAACTGGCCGGGCCGCTGCACCTGTTCGGCATCTCCTACGGCGCGGCCACCGCGCTGTTCGCCGCCGACAAGCTCGGCCCGCAGGTGGCCAGCGTGGTGGCGCTGGAATCGTTCGACAACGCCGGCCGCGGCATCCGCGACATGGTCCCGCACATGCTGGCCAGCGAACCGTCCAACTGGGAAGGCCGCGCGGTGCTGGGCTACGCGCGCTGGCGCTACGGCGACCGCGACCTGGGCGCGGTGATCGGCGAGGCCGACCGCGCGCTCGGACTGAACCTGGACCGCATCGACGTGGCCCCGGCGCTGCGCCGCGCCGTCGCCCACAGCTGCGTCCTGCTGCTGCACGGCGCGCGCGACCAGCACATCCCGGTCGCGCATGGCCGCCGCCTGGCCGCCGGCGCGCCGCAGGCGCAGTACGTGGAAGTGCGCGGCGAGGACCACGTCAGCCTGCCGATGCGGCTGGACCTGCTCGGCGACATGGCCACCGACTGGATGGCGCGCTCGCCCGCGGCGGCCGGCGGCTGCGGCCAGCCGCACCTGCCGGCCGCGGCCGGCGAGGACCTGCTGGTCCGCAGCGCGGCCGGGCCGCGCGACGCCCGCGGCTGAAGCACCGCCGCCACGGCGCACGCTCCCGGGCAGAGACACTGGACCGCAGGCAGGACCCGCGTTTCGAAGGAAACAGGCGACCCGGCGCGCACCGCCGGGCCCGGCTTCAGCCACGCAGCGGCTCGCCGCGGGGACGCCGGCGCAGGCCGTCGCCGATGAACAGCAGCAGGCCGGCCCAGATCGCCGCGAAGCCGACCGCGCGCGCGCCGTCGAACGGCTCGTGGAAGAACCACACGCCCAGCAGCAGCTGCAGGCTGGGGGCGATGTACTGCAGGATGCCCACCAGCGACAGCGGGATGCGCTTGACGCCATAGGCGAAGCCAATCAGCGGCAACGCCGTCACCACGCCGCCCAGCACCAGCAGCAGGTCCTCGCGCAGTCCCCAGCCTTGCACGAAGCCGCCGCCATGGCCGGCCTCGCTCCAGGCCACGAACGCCAGCGCCGGCAGGAACAGGTACACGCTCTCCACCCCCAGCCCGGCCACCGGATCGACCGCGACGATCTTGCGCAGCAGCCCGTACAGGCCGAACGAACCGGCCAGTCCCAGCGCGATCCACGGCGGCGCGCCGGCATCGACGGTCAGCCACACCACGCCGGCCGCGGCCAGCGCCACCGCCAGCCACTGCAGCGCGCGCAGCCGCTCCTTGAGCACCAGCACGCCCAGCAGCACGTTGACCAGAGGATTGATGAAGTAGCCCAGGCTGGTCTCGATCACGTGGCCGGCATTGACCGCCCAGATGTACAGCCCCCAGTTGAAGGCGATGGCCACGCTGGTCACGCCCAGCGTGGCCAGTGCGCGCGGCTGCGCGGCGATCTGCCGCCACCACGCCAGCCGCGAGGACAGCAGCAGCCAGCCGACCACCAGCAACCCGCTCCAGACGATGCGGTGGGCGATGATCTGCAACGCCGGCACCACCTTGAGCAGGTGCCAGTACAGCGGCACCAGCCCCCACAGCACGAAGGTCGCGGCGGTGACCAGGAAGCCGCGGCGCTGCTCGGACAGGGAGGTCATCGTCCGCGCGCCCGCGCCAGCGTCAGCACCACCACGCCGGCCAGGATCACCGCCATCGCGGCCAAGTCGTGCGCGCTGAAGCGCTCGTGGCCGATCCACGCGCCCAGCATCACCGCGATCACCGGATTGACGTAGGCATAGCTGCCGGCCAGCGCCGGACGCACGTGGTGCAGCAGCCAGACGTAGGCGGTGAAGGCCACGATCGAGCCGAACACGCACAGGTAGGCCAGCGCCCACAGGCCCTGCGCGGTGGGCCATGCCAGCGGCCGCTCGCCGCTGGCCAGCCCGGCCGCCACCAGCAGCACGCCGCCGCACAGCATCTGTCCGGCCGCGGTCATGAACGGGCTGGGCAGGTCGCGCCCGCGCGACCACACCGAGCCCAGCGCCCAGGCCACCGGTGCGATCAGCAACAGCAACAGGCCGCGCGGCGAGGCGGTCAGGCTGCTGCCGGCGTTGAGCCAGACCACGCCGGCGAAGCCGATGGCCACGCCCAGCCATTCGCTGCCGCTGGCGCGCTGGCCCCGCACGGTGCCGAACAGCGCCATCCACAGCGGCACCGACGCGATCGCGGTGGCCGCCAGTCCCGAGGACACGCTGCGCTCGGCCAGCACCACCATGCCGTTGCCCAGCAACAGCAGCAACGCGCCCATGACCACCATGTTGCGCCACTGCGGCCAGGTCGGCGCGGCGGCGCCGCGCCAGCGCAGCACCGCGTACATCAGCCCGCCAGCGACGATGAAGCGGCCGCCGGAGATCAGCGTCAGCGGCGCCACCCCGCCTTCCAGCGCGAGCCGGATGGCCAGGTAGGTCGAACCCCAGACCACGTACACCAGCAACAGGGCGACGGCGATCCGGATGCCGCTCGGCGCGGCGGGGGAAGCATCGGCGGACATGGACGCGGCAATGCGGAAGGGACGGCGATTCTAGGCGAGCGCCGGCACCGGTGATACCGCGCGGCCGCGGCGCCACGCGCAGGGCCATCGCCGTTTTCCGGCCGTTGGCTGCCGTTGCCGGACGTTGTCCGCATGCACGCCGATGGCGCGCATCGCGGAATTCAATGTCCCACCGGCGCCGGCGTCAGCGCGAGCGCGCCGAATGGCTGGTCTCGCGCAGCGACTTGAACTCGGACCCGTCCTGCCAGTGCGGCCACTGGCGGCCGTTGGCCAGCTCGGCGCCCAGGTCGTGGACCAGTTGGGTGTCGGCGGCGTGGCCGCTGGCGTCCCAGCCCGGCTGCCAGGCATCGCAGGGCTGGTGGTAGCAGTCGGCGAAATAGGCCTCGCGCAGTGCCTTGCCAGCGGCCACGCCACCGTCGAGCTTGTCCAGCCCGGGGCCGACGGTGATCGCCGGCACGCCGAAGCGGGCGAAGGCGAAATGGTCGGCGCGGTAGAAGAAGCCGGACTCCAGGTTCGGATCCGGCGAGTAGCTGCGCCCGCGCGCGGCCGCCACCCTCGCCAGGTCGCCTTCCAGCGACACCCGGCCCAGGCCCCACGAGGCGATGTCGCGGGTCGGGCCGTCCGGGCTGAACATCTCCATGTTCAGCACCGCCACGGTCCGGTCCAGCGGCGCCAGCGGATGCGCGGCGTAGTAGCTGGCGCCGAGCAGGCCCTTCTCCTCGGCGGTCAGGGCGATGAAGTACAGCGAGCGCTGCGGGCGCGGGCCGGCGGCGAAGACGCGCGCCAGTTCCAGCACGCTGGCCACGCCGGTGGCGTTGTCGACCGCGCCATGGCGGATGCGGTCGCCGTACGCATCGGCCTGGCCGACGCCGAAGGCGTCCCAGTGCGCGGAGAAGATCACCGTCTCGTCCGGATGGCTGGCGCCCACGATGCGGCCGATCACGTTATGGGTGACCACGCGCTCGCGCTGGACCTTGAAGTCGACCGACAGCCGCGCGTCGCCCAGCGCCAGCGGCGCGAAGTCCGGCCGCTGCGCGGCACGCTTGGCGGCCTCGAAATCGAGCCCGGCGCGCTGGAACAGCGACACCGCCAGCGCCCGCTGCATCCAGCCGCGCACCGGCACGTGCTGCGCCAGCGCGTCGGCCTGGCTGCGCTCGATGTCGAACACCGGCGACAGCCCGGAGCTGCGCACCGTGTTCCAGCCGTACGCGGCCGGCGCGGTCTCGTGCACGATCAGCACGCCGGCCGCGCCACGCCGCGCGGCCTCCTCGTACTTGTAGGTCCAGCGGCCGTAGTAGGTGACCGCCCTGCCGTCGAAGGCGCCGGGTTCGGCGGTCTCGAAGTCGGCATCGTTGATCAGCACCACCGCGATCTTGCCCGTCAGGTCCACGCCCTTGTAGTCGTCCCACTGCCGTTCCGGGGCGGCGATGCCGTAGCCGACGAACACCAGCGGCGCGTCCTGGATCGACACGCGATCCAGCGGGCGCAGGCTCTGCAGGGTCACGTCCTCGCCGTTGACCAGCGCCTGCGACTGCCCGCCCACCGCCAGCGTCGCGCTGACCGGCCCGTCCACCTGCGCGCGCACCAGCGGCACCGCCTGCGTCCAGCCGCCGTCCTCGCCGCCGGGCTGCACTCCGGCCTTGCGGAACTGCTCGACCAGGTAGGCGACGGTCCTGTCCTCGCCGGGCGTGGCCGGCGCGCGGCCCTCGAACTCGTCGGACGCCAGGATGCGCACATGCTCGGACAGGGCCTGCGCATCGATCGCGGCCGTCGCGTCGTTGGCGGCCTGCGCCATGCCGCCGACGAACAGGCAGGCGGACAGCAGCAACATGCGCATCGGATTCACGGCGGTACCAGGCAGGATCGGGGCCGATATTGTAGTGGCCGTCGCCACCGTGCAGGCGCGCTGCCGTGCGGGAAGCTTCGCGCTTCGTCGGCGCGGGCCCGCGGCAACGCGGTCGCGACACCGCTGGGCGACGACTGAACCTGGATCGCAGTACCGACACCCATGATCCGTCGTCCCCGCGCAGGCGGGAACCCAGTGCCTGTGCCTTGAAAGAAGGGTTGCCGAAGGATTCCGTCGCTGCTGATTTCAGCGCCAAAGTCGCTGGGTCCCCGCCTGCGCGGGGACGACGGGTTCAGTTTCCCCGAGCGAGAGCCGCTTCACTCAAACCGACCGTTGCTCGCCCGGCGCTTCCCCCGGACGCTAGTGCGCGTCCGGAGGCTGACGAGAACCCGTGTTCGGCGCGCAGGCCTCGCTACCACTGCCGCACACACTGAAATCCCGCGCGCGACTCACCGCCGTGGGCGGTCCAGCCAGCAGGCCAGCCCCTGCGCATTGAGCTCGATGTCGCTGTGCAGCACCTGCTCCACGCCCTCGTCGTCGAGCGGGCAGCCGTGCAGCCGCGCGCGCTCCAGGTACAGCGAGGTCAGCGCCGCGACCAGGCAGCGGTGGCGGTCGGCCCGCCCGTCGCAGCTGCGCGCGATCTCGACCATCATCCCGATCTGCTCGGCAAGATCGTTCGCCAGCCGCTCGAGCCCTTCCACCCGCCCGTAATGGGTCAGGTACACGGCCTGCGGCGCATAGCCCATCATCCGCGCGATCGAGGCGGCCATCGCCTCCGGCTCGAACTGCACCGGCGAGGAAGTGGGGATGACGAAGGCCCCCTGCGCGCTGTCCAGCTCGCGGTAGGAGATGCCGAAGGTGTCGC
>JAFADB010000137.1 GCA_023425225.1 Pseudomonadota bacterium | reverse complement strand
TGCGCGCGGATCGCATAGGCCTTGGCCAGGTCGATCTCCTCGCGGCTGCGCGCGGGCTTGCCGGCCGCGCGCGCGCGGCCATCCTGCCGGCCCTGCGGGTGCGGGCGGGCTCCCTTGCCCGGCGCGGCATCGGTCCTGGCCGGCGGCTGGTCCGGGTGGCGCCCCTTGGCGGCGCCGGGCCGGGCGCCACCGTGCCTGGGGCCACCGTGCTTGGAGTCGTGCTTGCGCTCCGGCTTGGGCGCGGGCTTGAAGCCCAGCCCCAGCAACTGGTCGCGGAGGGAATCGGTCATGACGTCGTCGAATCGGGGTACGTGGATCGGTCAGTAGTGCGGAGGCGGCGGCTCGTCGGCGGCATCGGCGTACAGCGCGGTGCGTACCTTGCCCAGGTCGTCGATCAGGTTGCGCAGGATCTCGGTGTTGCGGCTGCCCTGCAGGCGGGCATCGGCCAGTGCCTCGCTCAGCTCGGCCAGCGCCTGCTCCTGGAAGGACACGCGCATCTCCAGCTCGACCAGGCGCTCCTCCAGTGCCTGCTCGCGTGCCGAAGGCTCATTCATGCCCGGGCCCCTGCAGCGAGCGGCCACGGCCGATGCCGTAGTAGGCCAGGCCGGCGGCCTCGATCTCGGCCGGTTCGTACAGGTTGCGGCCGTCGAACACCACGTCGTCCTTCAGTGCCTGCTTGATGCGGGCGAAGTCCGGGCTGCGGAACTGCTTCCACTCGGTCACCACCACCAGCGCGTCGGCGCCTTCGAGCGCGTCGAAGGCCGAGTCGCAGAACGTCAGGTCCTCGCGCTCGCCGAAGATGCGCCGGGCCTCGGCGGTGGCCTCCGGATCGTAGGCGCGGACCCTGGCGCCGGCCTGCCACAGCTGCGGCAGCAGGCGGCGGCTGGAAGCCTCGCGCATGTCGTCGGTGTTGGGCTTGAACGCCAGCCCCCACACGGCGAAGGTCTTGCCGGCCACGCCCTCGTCCTCGCCACGGTCGTAGTGGCGCTGGATCAGCTCGAACAGGTGGCCCTTCTGCGCATCGTTGACCGCTTCAACCGCGTTGAGCAGGGTCGGCTCGAAACCGTGCTGCTGCGCGGTGCGCGCCAGCGCCTGCACGTCCTTGGGGAAGCACGAGCCGCCGTAGCCGGCACCGGGGTAGATGAAGTGCCAGCCGATGCGCGGGTCCGAACCGATGCCCTTGCGCACCTGCTCGACGTCGGCGCCCACGCGCTCGGCGATGTTGGCGATCTCGTTCATGAAGCTGATCTTGGTCGCCAGCATCGAATTGGCCGCGTACTTGGTCAGCTCGGCCGAGCGCACGTCCATCTCCACGATGCGCTCGTGGTTGCGGTTGAACGGCGCGTACAGCCGCCGCAGCTGCGCCGCGGCGCGCGCGCTGGAGGTGCCGATGACGATGCGGTCCGGGCGCATGCAGTCGGCCACCGCATCGCCTTCCTTGAGGAACTCGGGGTTGGAGACGACATCGAAGTCGAACGACAGCCCGCGCGCCTGCAACTCGGCGGCGACCGCCGCGCGCACCTTGTCGGCGGTTCCCACCGGCACGGTGGACTTGTTGACCACCACCACCGGCCCGGCGACATGCGAGCCGATGGTGCGCGCCACCGCCAGCACGTACTGCAGGTCGGCGCTGCCATCCTCGTCCGGCGGCGTGCCCACGGCGATGAACAGCACCTCGCCGTGGGCGATGGCCGCGGCCGCGTCCGTGGTGAACGACAGCCGGCCTGCCTCGTGGTTGGCCTTGACCATCGGCTCCAGGCCCGGCTCGTAGATCGGGATCACGCCGCGGTTGAGCCCGTCCACCTTGGCCTGGTCGATATCCACGCAGACCACGTGGTGGCCGACTTCCGCCAGACAGGTGCCCGTGACCAGGCCGACATAACCGGTACCGAAGATTGCAACGCGCATGGGGGAGGAACCTTTTCTGCGGGGGTTACGGCAGGATACCCAACAGCTCGACGTCGAAGGTCAAGGTCGCGTCCGGACCGATCGGACCGCCTTGCGTCCCGTTGGGACCATAGGCCAGGTTGGACGGGATCCAGAAGCGGTACTTGGAACCGACCGGCATCAACGCCACGCCCTCGGTCCAGCCCGGAATCACCTGGTTCAGGCCGAACTCGGCCGGCTGGCCGTTCTGGTAGGAGCTGTCGAACACGGTGCCGTCGAGCAGCTTGCCCTCGTAGTTCACGCGCACCTTGCTGGTCGCGGTCGGGCGCTCGCCGCTGCCCTGGCGCAGCACCATGTACTGCAGGCCCGACGGCGTGGTCACCACGCCCTTCTGGGTCTTGTTGTGGGCCAGGAACTCGTTGCCCTTCTGCCGGTTCTGCTCGGCCATCACCGTCTGGCGCGAGCTGGCGAACGACTGCAGCGTGGCCTGGGCCTCCTGCTCGCCCAGCAGCGGCGTGCCGTCGGCGAACACCGTGGACACGGCCTGGAACAGCGTGTCCAGGTCGATGGCGTCCTTGATCTGCGCCAGCGACGGGCCGACCGCATAGCTGCCCAGCATCAGTCCGACCTTGTCCTTGGCCACCGCCGGCGGCTGGCTGCCCGGCGCCTGGCCTGGCACCTGCTGCCCGCTGCGTGCGGCCAGCGCCATGCGCAGCGCGTTGTCGGTGGCCTGGGCCTCGTCCTGGGAGATCAGCGGCTGGCCGCCGGCGAACGCGTTCTCCACCGCGCGCCGCAGCGCCGCCAGGTCCACGTCCTGCGCGATCGGCTGGAACGAACGCCCCACGTCCAGGCCGATGGCGTAGCTGACCTTGTCGCGTTCCGTGCTCAATACAGACTTGTCCGCCACCGAATTCTCCTGCTTGGCCGCTGCGGCCGGTTGCTGCGACAGCGCGGCTCCGGAAGCCGCCATCGCCACGATCACCAACGACGCCGCGGCGCCGCGCATTCCCATCTTCATTCGCTGTATTCCTGGTATGAAACAGACGCCGCCAAGGGCACAAGGAGGCGCATTGTCGCACGCGCGGCGGACATGTCGATGCGGTTTCGGCGCGCAGTCACCAGCGGCCGTCGCCGCTGCGGGAAACGCGCAGGATGCCTGCAGGGCCTGGACCCGAGGCCATGGCGTCTTCGCATCCGCTGCGGTCCGGCACTTCGACCCGGTGCGTTACGCGCGACGAGGCCGGGGCCGCCGAGGTGCGCTTGCGCGATGACTGCAGCGGGCAGCACCGGACGACCACAGCTTGTCCGGGCCAGGGAGCCGGCCAGGTTCGCGGCCGGCGGAATCGGTCGATATCTATCGGCGCGCAGCCTTCTCGCGGACACGGGCTCCGCGCCCTGTCCGGAGCCCGCCCAGTGGGGAGCGCGCTGCGGGGCGAGTCGGCCCTGTTCATTTCCGGATCGACCCATCCGATGCCCCTGAGGGAGCATGTCTCCAACGGTCGCGCCGGTGCGCAAGGCCGCCGCAGGAATCCGACCGAGGCCATGCCGTGCCCTGTTCAGCATCTTCCGCCGGCCTTCAGGCCTGCCCCATTCAAGCGGAATCCCTTGCGCCACGGGCGTTTCCAGCCCGGGGCCGATGCCATCGCCGTGCCCGGATGGGCAGCCCGTGCCATCGGTTGGGTGCGTTGGTGCTTGACCCCGCCCGCTTTGGTGTTATAGTCACGTACAACACCAGTCATCCAAAGCAGGGGAATGCCATGAACCGCAAGCGCTTCCAGCGATCTATTGCCAAGTTCTTCGTCGGCGGCCTGCTGCTGGGTGGTGGCTGGCTGGTGGCCGCTTCCGATCGGGTCATGGACCCCGGCGCCGATTATGGCGTGCCGAAGACCGGCCAGGAAAACCAGACCCCGACCCCGCAGGCACCACGCCCCACCCGGCGCCTGCGCTCGTCGCTGTCGATGCCCTACTTCTCCTTTGCGCACTCGCTGCGTCCACGGAGCTGATCCCCCCATGACCGACATCCAATGGAGCGATGGTGCTCCGATCTACCGCCAACTCAAGGAAAAGGTGATCGCGATGATGCTGGACGGAATCATCAAGCCGGGCGATGCCCTGCCTTCGGTGCGCCAGGTGGCCGCCGAGTACCAGCTCAATCCGATCACCGTCTCCCGTGCCTACCAGGAACTGGCCGACGAGAACCTCGTCGAGAAACGCCGCGGCCTGGGCATGTTCATGACCGACGAGGCCGCCAGGAAACTGCGCGGCAGCGAGCGCGAACGTTTCCTCAACGAAGAGTGGCCCGCCGTGCTGGAACGCATCCAGCGCCTGGGCCTGACACTGCAAGACCTGCTGCCCCCCGGGACCATCACACCATGAACGTCGCCCTCGACTCCGAAACCGTCGTTTCCGCCCGCGGCCTGCGCAAGGCCTACAAGCACCGGCTGGCGCTGGACGGCGCCAGCTTCCAGGTCGAATCCGGCCGCATCGTCGGCCTGATCGGCCCCAACGGCGCCGGCAAGACCACCGCGCTCAAGGCCCTGCTGGGGCTGACCTCGTTCGAGGGCGAGCTGGACGTGCTCGGCCGCGATCCCCGCCGCCAGCGCGACGAGCTGATGAACGACGTCTGCTTCATCGCCGATGTCGCGGTGCTGCCGCGCTGGCTGCGGGTGGGCGAGGCGATCGACTTCGTCGAAGGCGTGCACCCACGCTTCGACCGCGGCCGCTGCGAACGCTTCCTGGCCAATACCCAGCTCAACCCGAAGCTGCGGGTGCGCGAGCTGTCCAAGGGCATGATCGTGCAGCTGCACCTGGCGCTGGTGATGGCCATCGACGCCCGCCTGCTGGTGCTGGACGAGCCCACGCTGGGACTGGACATCCTCTACCGCAAACAGTTCTACCAGCGCCTGCTGGAGGACTACTTCGACGAGAACAAGACCATCATCGTCACCACCCACCAGGTCGAGGAGATCGAGCACATCCTCACCGACGTGCTGTTCATCCGCGACGGCAAGATCGTGCTCGCCGCCGACACCGAACACCTGTCCGAGCGCTACACCGAACTGCTGGCCAACGCCGACACGGTCGAGGCGGCGCGCGCGCTCAAGCCGATCGACGAGCGCGCCCTGCCCTTCGGCAAGACCGTGCTGCTGTACGACGGCGTGCCCAAGGCGCAACTGGCGCCGCTGGGCGAAACCCGCAATCCCGGCCTGGCCGACCTGTTCGTGGCCATCATGAAAGGAACCTACGCATGAACGCCGTCGCTTCCACCGCCCCCAAGCATCCCATCAGCAAGCTCGGCACCTTCAAGTGGCTGCTGCGGCGCGAATACTGGGAGAACCGCGGCGGCTTCGTCTGGGCACAGCTGATCACCGGAGGCATCGCCGTGTTCTTCGCCCTGCTGGGCACGGTGATCGGGGTGATCGCGGCCGCCCGCGCCCGCGCCGCCGGGGCCATCTCCCAGATCGACGACCTTTCCGAGTACGCGCGGACGATGGGCTCGGTCGGCGACGGCCTGCTGCTGACCGGCTTCGCCATCTCCGGCATCGTGGTCGCCTTCGTGGTGTTCTTCTACGCGCTGGGCAGCTTGTACGACGACCGCCGCGACCGCAGCATCCTGTTCTGGAAGTCGCTGCCGCTGTCCGATACCCAGACCGTGCTGTCCAAGGCCGCCTGGGCGCTGGTGCTGGCGCCACTGGTCTCCATCGTCACCGGCCTGGTGGTCGGGATGGCGCTGTGGCTGATCGCGATCCTCGGCGCCTGGGCCGCCGGCGTGCCCAGCCCGTGGGCGATGGCCACCCATTCGCATCCGTTCCGCATGCTGGCGCTGATGCTGGCCACCGTGCCGATCGGCCTGCTGTGGTCGCTGCCGGCGGTGGGCTGGCTGATGCTGTGCTCGGCCTGGGCCCACAGCAAGCCGTTCCTGTGGGCGGTGCTGGTGCCGCTGCTGGGCTGCCTGATGGTCACCATCCTCGGCGCCATGCCCGGCGTGCGTCTGCCGATCGGCTGGATCTGGTACATCGTCGGCTATCGCGGCCTGCTGAGCGTGGTGCCGGGCACCTGGTCGCCGCGCGCCCTGACCGATGCCAGCGTCAATGCCGACCAGTTCCACAACCCCGGCGACGTGATCCAGTGGGTGCTACAGCACACCAGCAACATGCGCGTGTATGCCAGTGCCGACCTGTGGATCGGCGCGGCAGTGGGCGTGGCCTTCATCGTCGCCGCCATCTACCTGCGCCGCTGGCGCAACGAGAACTGAGCCGAACCCAACCGGTCCGGGCCCGTGGGCCCGGCCATCCCGACACGGAGCAAGCCAACATGTACAAGTCCCTGGCCAATGGCCTTCTGACCCTGGTTCCCCTGCTGGCGCTGCCGTCGCTGGCGCTGGCCGACGAGCACTGCAAGTTCAGCGAGCCGCGCACGCTCGACCTGCAACTGGCCGGTGCCAAGGCGGTGGTATTCGAGGTCGCCCAGCACGACCTGCGGCTACAGGCCACGCCGGGCACCGCCGCGCACCTGCAGGGCCGCGCCTGCGCCTCCAGCGCCGATGCGCTCGGGCAGCTGACCCTCACCCAGCAGCGCAGCGGCGACAAGCTGGTGGTCACGCTCAAGCGCGAAGGCCGCAACTTCTCCTTCGGCAACAGCTACGCGTACCTGGACATCGCCGGCAGCGTGCCCGACGACGTGATGGTGCAGCTCAAAGTCGGCTCCGGCGATGCCGAGGTGAGCGGTGCCTCGGCGCTGAGCGCGGACATCGGCTCGGGCGACGTCAAGGCCCGCGCCATCAAGGGCCAGCTCACCGCCTCGGTCGGCTCCGGCGACCTGGAGATCGACGGCGCCGGCGCGCTGCACGTGCTCTCGGTCGGCTCCGGCGACGTCAAGGCCGAGCGCATCGGCGGCGCGGCGCGCGTCGGCAGCGTCGGCTCGGGCGACCTCGAACTGCGCCAGGTGCGCGGCGACGTGCGCATCGACTCGATCGGCTCCGGCGATGTCGAACTGACCGACATCGGCGGCGACGTCGCGCTCGGCAGCATCGGCTCCGGCGACCTGTCGGTGCGCAACGTGCAGGGCGGGCTGAAGGTCGCCACCCGCGGCAGCGGCGACATCTCCCACCGCGACGTACGCGGCACGGTCGACGTGCCCAAGGCCAAGTAAACCCCTCTCTTCCACTGGAATCCATCCTCATGAACATCCATCCGATGCGAATCGTCCTGATGGCCTCGCTGCTGGCGCTGGCGGCCTGCCAGCCCGGAGGAAAGGACACCGGCACCGCCGCCGGCGGGCCGGTGAGCAAGGCGCTGACCGAAGCCGGCAAGGGCATGGAAGAGGCGCGCAAGGAGATCGAGCAGGCCCGGCACAAGCTGGCCAGCGAGAATCTCTCGCTCAGCCGCAACGGCAAGGGCAGCCTGCCCAGGGCGGAGATCACCCCCGCCGGCGAAATCGTGATCGACGGCAAGACCGTGACCGCCACGGCACAGCAGAAGGCGCTGGGGCTGGCCTATCGCACCCAGCTGCAGGACGTGGTCGCCGACGGCATGGCGATCGGCATCGAGGGCGCCAAGATCGGCATCGATGCCGCCGGCGCGGCGCTGAAGAGCCTGATGGGCGGCCAATCCGGCGACGAGATCGGCAAGCAGGCCGAGGCCACAGCGCGCGAGCGCATCAAGCCGCAGGTCGAGCGACTGTGCGCCCGCCTGCCGGCGCTGCTGGAATCCCAGCAGGCGCTGGCCGCGGCGCTGCCCGAGTTCCGCCCGTACGCGACCATGGAGCAGTCCGACGTGGACGACTGCATGGACAAGGGCAACTGGGACTTCTGAGCGCAGGCGCACCCCGGACCTCCGTGCCTTCGCGGCACGGGGTCCGGTCTGCGGCCCGCGATCCAACCGGTCCACGCCGCCGCGTCGCTTCGCGACCGCGGCTTACAATGGGCAGGCACCTCCCCTGCGGCCTGCCCCATGAAGAAACTTCTCGTCCTGTTACCCGTGCTGTTGCTGTGCCTGTTCGCCTCCGCCTGCGGCGGATCGCAATCCCCGCGCGAATCGCGCGCCGAACGCTCCAAGCCGCGCGTGGCCATCGGCGGCGACACGGTGATGCTGCGGCGCCCGCCGGCCCCCAACGTCAGCATCGCCGTCGACGGCACGCTCAGGATCGACGACATCCAGCTGCCGCTGGCCGCCGCGCAGAAGCAGAAACTGCAGCAGGCCTTCATGCAGTGGCAGATGCTGCGCCAGCCGCTGGTGCTCGACGGCCAGCTGACGGCCGAGAAGCGCTCGCTGCCGGTGACGCCGCCGCCGGCGCTGCAGGCGCTGCAGCAGGAACTGATGCAGGACATCCCCGAACTGCGGGCCTACAAGGAAAGCTTCGGCAACCTGCGCGCCGAGTGGCACTGAGCCCGTTGGCGATCGCCATGGAAGCGGCATCGGCCGCGTCTGCGCCCTGGAACCGATTCGCCCGAACCCGGCGTCATCGCGACTGACGTCCCCACGGGCCAAGCCGGCAGGTGCCGCGCCACGAAGAACGGGCCCTCGGGCCCGTTCTTTTTTCCTCCGGTACGCCGCGCGGCCTCAGCCGCCGCCGTGGATGCCGCCGGCGGTCAGCGCCACCGGATCGAGCAGTTGCCTGAGCTCGGACTCGGCCAGCCCGCTGTCCTCCACCGCCACCTCCAGCACCGGCCGGTTCTCCTTGTAGGCGCGCTTGGCGATCGCCGCGGCCTTCTCGTAGCCGATGATCGGGTTCAGCGCGGTGACCAGGATCGGATTGCGGTCCAGCGCCTGCTTTACCCGGTCCTGGCGCACCTTGAGCCCGGCGATGGCCTTGTCGGCCAGCAGCGTGGAGACATTGGCCAGCAGGCCGATCGAGTCCAGCAGGTCGAGCGCGATCAGCGGCAGGCTCACATTGAGCTGGAAGTTGCCGGTCTGCCCGGCCACGGTGATCGCGGCGTGGTGGCCGATCACCTGCGCGCAGGCCATCACCGTGGCTTCCGGGATCACCGGGTTGACCTTGCCCGGCATGATCGAGGAGCCCGGCTGCAGCGCCGGCAGCTCGATCTCGCCCAGGCCCGCCAGCGGCCCGGAATTCATCCAGCGCAGGTCGTTGGCGATCTTGATCAGCGCCACCGCCAGTGCATTGAGCTGGCCGGACAGTTCGACCGCATCGTCCTGCGCGGCCAGCCCCTCGAACTTGTTGTCGGCGCTCTCGAACTTGACCTTGGTGGTGGCCGACAGCGCCTTGGCGACCTTGCCGCCGAAGCGCGGGTCGGCGTTGATGCCGGTGCCGATCGCGGTACCGCCCAGCGGCAGCCTGCGCAGGCGCTTGAGGCTGTCGGCGATGCGGTCCTCGGCCGAGGCCAGCTGCGCCGACCAGGTGCCGAACTCCTGCTGGAATGTCAGCGGCATTGCGTCCATCAGGTGGGTGCGGCCGGTCTTGACCACCTTGCCCAGCGAGCGGCCGCGTTTGTCGATGGTCTTGCGCAGGTGCTTGAGCGCCGGCAGCAACTGCTCGTGGGTGGCCAGCAGCGCCGCCACCCGGATCGCGGTGGGGATCACGTCGTTGGAACTCTGCCCCAGGTTGACGTGGTCGTTGGGGTGCACCTTCTTGGCGGCCTTGTCCTTGCCGTCCTTGCCGCTGCCCGCGGCAAGCAGGCGCGTGGCCAGGGTGGCGATCACCTCGTTGGCGTTCATGTTGGACGAGGTGCCCGACCCGGTCTGGTAGACGTCGATCGGGAACTGGTCATCGACGCGGCCGTCGGCCACCTCCTGCGCGGCGGCCTGCACCGCCTTGGCCACGCCCTTGGGCAGCAGCCCCAGCTCGGCGTTGACCCCGGCCGCGGCGGACTTGATCAGCCCCAGCGCGCGGATGAAGCCGCGCGGCATCTTCTGCCCGGACACCGGGAAATTCTCCACCGCGCGCTGCGTCTGCGCCCCCCACAGCGCCTCGGCGGGCACCTGCAGTTCGCCCATGCTGTCGTGTTCGATCCTGTAACTGTCGCTCATTGGAAATCTCCGCATGCTGTCATTCGGGTGAGAGGAAACCTGCGGCTGGCGGGCAATGGCACTCCGGCTGGCGGCTGCAGGCAAGGATACGACACCCCGACGACGGGCCATCTCCGCTCCGGAAACGTAGAATATGCGTCCCGTTCGCCACTCCCCCATCTGCCCCCATGCCGGATTCCGCCCTGCTTGCCCTGTCGCCGCTCGATGGCCGCTACGCGTCCAAGGTCGATGCGCTGCGCCCGATCTTTTCCGAGTACGGCCTGATCCGCGCCCGGGTGAAGGTGGAGATCGAATGGCTGCTGGCGCTGGCCGACGAGCCGGGCATCCCCGAGCTGCAGGCCTTCCCGGCCGAGGCGCGCGCACGCCTGCTGGCGCTGGCCGACGACTTCTCGGTGGAGGACGCGGCGCGGGTCAAGCAGATCGAACGCACCACCAACCACGACGTCAAGGCGGTGGAGTACTTCATCAAGGAGCGGCTGCGCGACGATGCCGCGCTCGGCCCGGCGCTGGAGTTCGTGCACTTCGCCTGCACCAGCGAGGACATCAACAACCTGTCCTACGGACTGATGCTGCAGCGCGCCCGCAGCGAGGTGCTGCTGCCGGCCCTGGAAGGCGTCGCCGCCACGCTGCGGGCGCTGGCCCACGACCAGGCCGCCCAGCCGATGCTCTCGCGCACCCACGGCCAGACCGCCTCGCCGACCACGCTGGGCAAGGAGGTCGCCAACGTCGTCGCCCGCCTGGAACGGCAGCTGCGGCAGATCGCCGCGGTCGAGCTGACCGGCAAGATCAACGGTGCGGTCGGCAACTACAACGCCCACGTGATCGCCTACCCGGACGTGGACTGGCCGGCCTTCGCGCAGCGCTTCGTCGAGGGCCTGGGGCTGGTGTTCAACCCCTACACCACCCAGATCGAGCCGCACGACAACGTCGCCGAGATCGGCGATGCCACCCGCCGCGCCAACACCGTGCTGGTCGATCTGTCGCGCGACATCTGGGGCTACATCTCGCTGGGCTACTTCCGCCAGAAGCTCAAGGAGGGCGAGGTCGGCTCCTCGACCATGCCGCACAAGGTCAACCCGATCGACTTCGAGAACGCCGAGGGCAACTTCGGCATCGCCAATGCCCTGTTCGAGCATTTCAGCGCCAAGCTGCCGATCAGCCGCTGGCAGCGCGACCTGACCGACTCCACCGTGCTGCGCGCGCTGGGCACCGCCTTCGGCCACACCCAGGTGGCGCTGGACTCGCTGG
>JAFADB010000132.1 GCA_023425225.1 Pseudomonadota bacterium | reverse complement strand
TCAGCACCACATGACTCGGAGCCGCGCGGCCCACGCCCGGCACCAGCGCAGCCGCCAGCACCGCCGTTGCGACGGCCACGCGGCCGCCTGGATACGAAAGAAAAGACATCGCCTCGATTCCTGTCCGATGAACGAATGTCGGGATGTTCCGCCCCGGAACGTAATGACGCGGTGCAGAACGGGAATGACGTATTCCGACGGCACCGTTCCCGTAGCCGGATAGTCCGGCGGCGGCGCTAAAGTGGCGGCCTTCCGTCCGAAGGAGCAACGCCGATGCCGATGGTTCGTCGCCAGCTGCTGCACGCGGCACTCCTGTCGCCGCTGCTGACCCTGCCCTTCCCCGGACGCGGCCAGCCCCGGCAGCAGGGCGGGACAGGCCTGATCGACCTGATGCCCGCGTTCTGGCGCGACTACGACGCGACCCAAACGGCCCCCGACCGCGTGGCCGCGTTGCACAGCCGCTTCTTCCTGCCGCATGCGCCGGAGTTCGCCGGTGCCGGGCTCAGGCCCGACGCCGGCCGCATCGCGGCGTGGCTGCCGGCGTTCGATGCCATGGCCGCGCAGGTCCGTGCGCTGCATGCCGGATTCGGCGCCCACTACGCGCGCCACGTGGCGCATTTCCACGCAGCGTTCCCCGACTTCCGGCGCGAGCGCGCGCCGATCTATCTGATGCCGTCGCTGTTCGCCTTCGATGGCCACCTGCAGCCTTGGCAGGGGCGTCTGCCCTGTTCATCGGGCCGGACGGCATCGTCCGCCACCATGGCCCGGATGCGGACCTGTCGGTCTTCCTCGACCACGAGTCCTTCCACCTGTACCAGGCCCAGGTCGCGCCGGCGATGGTGATGGACGAAGCACCGCCGGTGTACGTCTCGTTGTGGGTGGAAGGCGTGGCCACCTACGTCAGCGAGCGGCTGAATCCGGATGCCGCGCTGGTCCACGTGTTGCTGGACGACGCGCGGCTGGCGCAGTCGGACGCGGCGATCCGGCGCGCGCTCGCCGCCGCCGCGCTGCAGGCGCTGGACTCGACCTCGGAGGCCGATGCGCTGCGGTTCTTCAGTGCCGGATCGGATACGACGGCCCAACTCCGGCGCGGGGCGGCTACCTGGTCGGCCTGGAACTGGCGCGCCGGCTCGGACGCGAGAGGCCATTGGCTCAACTGCCACGGATTCCCGGCGACGAGCTGCGCGTACTGCTTGAACGCGAACTCAGGCAGATGGCCGCGAGCTGAGACAACGGCCTCCCCGCGCAACCGACCCGGCATGCGGCTGAAGCCATCGCACGCACCCGCACGCCGATCGTCGCGCGTCACCCGCTGCGTCAGGCATTTCCGCTCCCGCTTCCCGGTCCGTCCATCCGCGCCCGATCCTGCACACGCGCGGCGTTGGCATGCGCCATCGATACCGGCATTTATTCACGCCGCCCCATCCGGCAACGAGGCATACCAGCCGGCATAGGGCGTGTTCCTGGCCATGTGGCGGTTGTAGTCGGGCGCGCCGTCGTCCCACCACGGCGGCCCGCGCTCGCCGAGGGCGACCTTGGCCGCATCCACCGTCGCGCGGGCATGGGCCAGGCGCCCGGCGTCGCCGGCCCTGCGTGCGGCAGCAACCTCGCGGCGCGCCGCCATCAGGGCCGCCACCAGTTCCGTCCTGAAGGCGGCGGACAACCCGGGATCCGCCGCGCGCCACAACCGGCCACGCACCACGAGGTAGCGTCCATCCAGCGTGCGGGGCGGCAAGGTATCCATGGCGGCATGGGTAGGCGGCAGTATCGCCACCTTGCGCGGACCGGCGCGCGTACGACGTGAACGACGACGGTGCGGTACGGCACGTGTCCCGCCGGATCAGGCGACCACTCCAGTCGAGCCGCCGGCGCCAGCACGAGCCTTGCCGGTCTTCATGCAGGAAGCAGGAAGGCGGCGATGACCGCCCGGACTCAAGTCCCCGGTCCGGGCGTCGTTATCTCCCTGGTGAGCCCGGCTCGTGCCCGGGCTTCACCACCGCTTCTTCACTCAACGCGATCGGCTGGACGCCATCGCACACACTCGGGGAAATCATGAAGACCTCTCTGGCCGCACTCCTGCTGGGTGCCGCACTGCTGCTGTCCGCCTGCTCCACCACCAGTACCGTTCGCCAGCACTACGCCGCGAGTCCGCAGGACACCTACTGGTATGCCCTGCACGGCAACGAGGACACCGATGCCGAAGCGCTGGGCATGCTGCGACGCCAGCTCGATGAAAAGCTGGGCCAGGCGCGGCTTTCCGGCACCAAGGGTTCGCCCGACACACGGCAGATCGACATCACCATCACCCACTACTACATGCGCAGCAACGGCGCGCGTTTCTGGGTCGGCATCATGGCCGGGCGCGACAAGGTCAAGAGCACGGTGGAAGTGAAGGATGCCCAGGGTGCGACCGTGGCCGCATTCGACGTGGAATCGACCAACACCTCGGCATGGGGAACCTCCGAGGGCCTGATCGGCAAGCATGCGCAGGAGATCGCCGAGCGGCTCCAGGCCATGCGCGGAACGCCGGCCGGCGCCTGATGGACACGGCGGCAAGGCAGCCTCGGCGCTTGCCGCCTTTCCACAACACCCCGCACACCTGCATCGCGCGCCGAACCAGGCGGCCTCCCTGACGGCCGCAATCATCACCACAGCCGGCAGCAGGAGAAAAAGCCATGGAGGGAACGGACATGCTCAAAGACGTGATCGCGGCGGGAGGCTCCGGCTTCCTGATACCGGCCGTCCTGTTCGCGGTGGTGCTCTACGTCGTTCGCGGCCTGTTCGGCCTGCACGGGCGCAAGAGTCAGCATCGCCGCGAATTCCTCGAACGTTGGGATCCCGGGCGCATCGAGGACGGCCTATGGCTGGAAGTCACGGTCCGCCAACTCTACGGCGCATATCTGCCGGCACACGTAATCCGTACTGCACTCGCGCAACCGCACGCCAGCCTGGCACTGATCGAGCTGTCCGAACTCTGGCCGTTGCTCCACTACGACCCCGACAGCAGAACGGTCCGCTGGCGGCACA
>JAFADB010000176.1 GCA_023425225.1 Pseudomonadota bacterium | reverse complement strand
GTCGACGCCTCGGCCGGCGGCGGCAGCGGATCGGCGCCGGCGGCCCGCGGAGCCGGCTGCGGGGATCGGGCGGCGGGGGTACCGGCAGCGCTGTCCGACCCGGGCTTCTCGGCCGGAAATGGCAGGGGATTCTGTTCTGGCATCGGCGCCATTATGGCCCAGTCGCCGAATCCGTCGCCGCGCCGGACGGCTCCGGCGCGCCGTCCGGACCCGGCAAAACACCGCCGGGAGCGATGCCGCGCTGCTGCAGTTGCACCACCTCCTGCTGGGTCTGCGCCAGGTACCAGTGGCGTCCGCGGCGGACCATCGGTTCGCGGAAATCGACCTCGCTGCCGGCCAGCGGGTACTGGACGCGCACGCTGGCGCCTTCGTCGGTCTGTTCGACCACGCCGGCGCGCAGCTGCGCCAGGCTGTGGTCCAGGTCCAGCCCGTAGCCGGCCAGTACCGCCTTGACCTCGGCCAGGAACGGACCCAGCCGGCGCAGGCTCTCCTCCATGCCGGCCTGCTGCAGGTCGTCCTCGGAGGCCAGCCCGGTACGCCGCGCCGCCGCGGCCAGGCGCGCGATCGCCGCGTCGGCGCGGGCGCTGTCGCCCAGCGACGCATGCGCGGCCCAGCGGCTCAGCGCCGCCACGATCTGCAGGTAATGCTCGCGCTGGGTGGGCGTGTAGTCGCCCTGATGGGTGAGGTACTGCACGCCGAACAGGCCCAGCGAATTGGCCGCCTGGCGGATGGCCGCGTCCTGGCCGGCGAACTGGGCGCGGAACGCGCGCTGCAGCGAGGACTCGGCGCCGGGGGCGGACAACGTGGCCAGCAGCGCCGGCAGTTGCCGCGACAGCGGCAGGTCGGTCAGCGGCCAACGGCTCTCGCCGCGGCGCCAGGCCGACTCCAGCTGCACGTACTGGTCCGGCGACACCGAGGCGCGGGCATAACCGACCAAATCGTTGTCGTGCAGGTGGCGGGCCAGCTGGCGCACCGCCTCGGCCGGTTCGGCGGCCTGGCCCGGCAGTTCCTGCGTGCCGCGCTGGCAGGCCGCCAGCAGCAGCCCGCCGGCCAGCAGGCCGAACCAGAGCAGACGCCGGGAGGAGGGAATCGCGGTCATGGACGTGGGCGATGGCCGAAACCCGCATCTTGCGGGCTGGCGGCCGCAGGCAGCAAGCGCCGCCGTGAGCGCTTCAGCATGGCCGCGGGCAGGCGCACGGCACGAAAAAACAAGGAGGCTCGCCCGCAGGCGGCCTCCTCGAAACCGGCCAGGGGCCGGAAGACTTGGTGATGGCGCAATCCCGGCCACAGGGCCGGATGCGGGCATCCTACGCCGCAACCGAAGTTGAGGCAATACATAAAGTATCTGCCATCAACACGTTGAATCATCAGGAAATTGTTGGGCTATTCCCGCCTGGATCGCGGCCGCGGCGGCGCGCGGGTCGGCGGCCAGCCGGATCGGTCGGCCGACCACGATGGCGTCGGCGCCGTCGGCGAAGGCCTGCGCCACGCCGACCGTGCGCTGCTGGTCGTCGCCCACCGGGCCGCCGGGACGGATGCCCGGACAGACGATGGAGAAGCCGGCGCCGGTGGCGCGGCGGATCGGCGCGGCCTCCTGGCCGGAGGCGATCACCCCGTCGATGCCGGCGGCCTGCGCGGCCAGCGCGCGCTCGACCACCACCTCGACCGGTTCGCGGTCGATGCCCATCTGCGCCAGGTCGGCGCGGCCCATCGAGGTCAGCACGGTGACCGCCAGCAGGCGCATGTCCGGGTTGCGGTTGGCCTCGGCGGCGGCGCGCATCATCGCCGGGTGCCAGCCGTGGATCGTGCAGTAGCTCACCGGCCAGTCCGACAGCCGGGCGATGGTGCCGGCCACGGTGGCGGGGATGTCGAAGAACTTCAGGTCCACGAACACCCGCTTGCCGCGCCGCGCCAGCTCGTCGAGCACCTGGAAGTACTCGCCCGAGGCCAGCAGCTCCATGCCGATCTTGTAGAACGACACCGCATCGCCGAGGCGCTCGACCCACTCCACGGCCTCGGCGCGGCCGGGCATGTCCAGGGCGAAGATCAGCCGCTCGTGCGGGCCCAGCGGCAGCGGCGCGCGGCTCATCGCGCCAGTTCCAGCGCGTCGCGCTTGGCCTGGCGGCGCTGCTCGCGCGGCTGCGCCCAGTCGTTGTTGAACAGCGCCGGCTCCCAGCCACCGTAGCTCGGATTGGGCAGCATCCACCAACGCTCGCCGAACCAGTCGTGGTACTGCTGCAGCAGCTCGCCGCGGCCCTGCGGGGTGTTGGCCACCACCTGCACGAAATCGCCGAGCTGGTCGCCGAACTGCATCAGCACCCGGTACTTCTGCCCGGCCAGGCGGCGGCGGCAGTCCTTCTCGCTGCCGTTCTGCTCGCAGCCCGGCAGCACCGTGCCCAGGCCCAGGAACACGCTGTCGTCGGCCACCGGCAGCCCGGCCTCGCGCAGGTTGGCCAGGGTGGCCTCCTTCAGGTGCACGGCGCGGTTGGAGATGTACAGGATGGTCACGCCCTTGGCCGCCGCCGCGCGGGCGAAATCGACCACGCCGGGCACCGGTTTGGCCTTCTTCTCGGCCACCCACTGGTCCCAGCTGACCTCGTCGTATTCCTTGCCGTCGTGGATCAGGCGCGCCTGGTAGGGCGAGTTGTCGAGCACGGTCTCGTCCACGTCCATCACCACCGCCGGCTTCAGGCCCTTGGCGGCGGTATCGCGCTCCTCGGGCACCAGCGCGTCCCAGTTGGGCTGGCGCAAGGCCTCGTCCAGGCGGTCGGCGGCGGCGCGGTAGGTCTGCTCGGACAGCGCGCGGTACTCCTCCGAGCGCTGCATCCACAGCACCGCGTTGAGGTTGTCGTCGGCCGTCTGTGTCGCTGGCACGGTTTCCGCCGGCGCGGCCGCGGGGGCGGCGGGCGCGTCCACGCGCTTGCAGGCGGAGAGCGCGCTGGCAAGCGTCAGGGCGAGGAGGGATGTCGCGAGAAAACCACGCATGCGTCGGCAACCGGCTGGGAACAAGCCGGCGATTCTAGCGCCTCGGCATGTCGCCGATCCTGCACGCCGATCCTTCGTGGCCGCCGCGCTCGGCTATGCTGCCCGGCCCCGATGTCCACGGCCCGACCATGAACCAGGAAACCGCCACCGCCGAGATCCCCGTGCTCGATGCCGCCGAGGCGCGCGCGCTGGGCTGCCTGATCGAGAAGGAAGCGACCACGCCGGATGCCTATCCGCTCACGGTCAACGCCACGCTGGTGGCGGCCAACCAGAAGACCGCGCGCGATCCGGTGCTGGCGCTGGAGCCGGGCGAGGTGCACGGCGCGCTGCGGCGGCTCGAATCGCGGCGGCTGGTGCGCCAGCAGTTCTCCTCGCGCGCCGAGCGCTACGAGCACTGCCTGACCGGCGCGCTGAGCCTGACCCGGCAGCAGGTGGCGCTGCTGGGGCTGTTGCTGCTGCGCGGGCCGCAGACCCTGGGCGAGCTGTTCGCACGCAGCGAGCGGCTGGCCAAGTTCGCCGATGCCGACGACGTGCGCCACCAGCTCGAACGCCTGGTGCAGCGCGCGCTGGTGGTGCAGCTGCCGCGCGCGGCCGGCCAGCGCGAGGATCGCTACATGCACCAGCTGTGCGGTCCGGTGGACGTGCAGGCGCTGGCGGCGCGCCTGCCGGCTCCGACCCCGGCCACGGCGGCCGACGCCGGCGTGCAGCAGCGTCTGGCGCAACTGGAGGACACTGTGGCCGAGCTGCAGGGCCAACTGGAACAGCTGCAACAGCGGCTGCAGCGCATCGACCCGCAGGCCTAGCGGGTTCCGGACGCGCAACCGTCGCTGAAGCGGCGGGATCGATACACGGGAAGCGCGAACGCGTCGTCCCCGCCGGACGCATCGCCACCCGGAGAAAGAACACAGGACCTGGCCGGCGGTCAGCCGGAGTGGATGGACCATGCCCGGAAAGCCTGAACCCGTCGTCCCCGCGCAGGCGGGGACCCAGTGCCTGTGCCTTGAAGGTGGAGCTACCGGGAGATTGCGTAGCTGATCGATCTCACCGCGCAAGTCGCTGGGTCCCCGCCTGCGCGGGGACGACGGGCATACGGATGACGGCCCATGGTCCGAGTCCCGCTGTTGCCGGCGCAGGGTCACAAGACCTCTGCCGCAAGCCCTCGTCGGCTAAGCAGGAAAACTTCCCCGGACGGGCCTTCGCGGGGACAACGGGCAGGTGGAATGCGAAAGCATGATTCGCGTCCCACAGCTGCCAGCGATGCCGCAATCCCGCTGCCGCGTTCACCGACACGTAGGAACGCCCTCCCCGGACAACAGTGTCCGCAAACGAGAAATCCGGGACTGACGGCGGATCGCGGCAATGTCCATGGATGGCCCGCACCTGCGGAGACGCTGCGGATGCTCCGCGGATGCGCGCCTCTCGAAGCTGATCCGGCAGCAACGACACGGACGCTGGCGGCAACGGCCTGCACGGCAACGCGGTCGAGCTGACCAAGGGGCGGTGAAGACAGCAAGTACCGGACGCACGC
>JAFADB010000089.1 GCA_023425225.1 Pseudomonadota bacterium | reverse complement strand
CAGCAGGCGCCCGGCCGCGGCGGCCCGTCCGGCCCGGCGGTGCGCGTCACCGCGCCGGTGGTGCTGGCCGGTGCGACCGTCGAGGTGGCCGGTAGCGGCTTCAAGCCGGGCCAGAAGATCACCCTGTCCGCCGGCGGCGCCGCGCTCAACGCCCAGCCCTACGTCGCCGACGGCGAGGGCAAGTTCGCCGGCACGCTGGTGGTTCCGGCCGACGCCGGCCTGGGCGCCTATCCGGTGACGGTGGCGGCCGACGGCACCGCCGAGGGCCTGTCGCCGCTGCAGCTGAAGATCTCCAAGCAGGTGCCGCTGTCGGGCCAGGGCGGATTCGAGGTGGTCGGCAAGAAGCTGGTGCAGGGCCTGTACCAGTCCGCCTACAGCGCCAAGAACGATGTGGTGTTCGTCACCAGTGCGGTCGGGCGTCCGCCGGTCCGCCAGTCGGCGCTGTTGAAGGTCGATCCGCGCAGCCTGGACATCCTGGCGCAGGTCGCCCCGCAGCCGGCGCCGGCGCAGGTTCGCGACGGCGAGGGCGGCCCGGCCGCCGGCCAGCAGGCGCCGCGCGATCCCGGTGTCTACGCGGTCTACGGCGTGGCCGTGGACGACGCCAACGGCAACGTCTGGGTGACCAATACCCGCCAGGACACCGTGGCGGTGTACCGCCAGTCCGACCTGAAGCTGGTCAAGCAGTTCCCGGTGGGCGCGGTGCCGCATTCGCGCGACGTGGTCATCGACGCGGCCCGCGGCCGGGCCTACGTGTCGGCCGTGGGCGAGGACTACATCGCGGTCTTCGATACCCGCACGCTCGCCCCGCTCGCCAACATCCCGGTGGCCTCCAGCACGCCTGACGGCACGTTCGCGCCGGTCTCGCTGTCGCTGGATGCCGCCACCGGCAAGGTGTACACGGTGAGCCTGCGCAGCGCCGAGGCGGCGGTCATCGATGGCGCCGCCGGCAAGGTCGAGAAGGTGATCCCGCTGCAGGGCACCAAGGGCACCATCGGCGTGGCCTACGATTCCGCCGCCCGTCACCTGCTGGCGGTGTCGCAGAGCAGCGACAACCTGCTGATCGTGGACGTGGCCAGCGGCCGCGTGCTGCACGACGTCTACGTCGGCGCCGGCGCGCTGGGCGTGGCCTACGATCCGGTCCACCGCCTGGCCTATGTCGCCAGCCGTGCCGCCGGCACCGTCACGGTGGTGGATGCGCAGGGCAAGATCGTCGCCAACCTCGACGGCGGCACCTACCCCAACCACGTCGCGGCCGACGGCAAGGGCGACGTGTTCCTGATCAACAAGTCGCGTGGCGAAGACGATCCCAAGGGCGACCGCATCACCCGCATTTCGCCCAAGGCGAAGTGAGGCCGGCGTGGCCCGTGTTGGCGGCGTGGTGACGCGCCACCAACG
The DNA here is from genome assembly GCA_023425225.1 of Pseudomonadota bacterium. GTDB lineage: Bacteria > Pseudomonadota > Gammaproteobacteria > Xanthomonadales > Xanthomonadaceae > MMGLT7. The sequence goes on along the minus strand of JAFADB010000089.1, from coordinate 6,531 downwards.
CAGGCCGCGCGGCGGCGGCAGGGCCGGTCGGTCCCGTCGCCAGGGAACCCTTCCGGCGGCATGCGCCGCCGGAATCCGGCCCGTCGGCCCGCCGACAACGGCGGGCGGATCGGGCACACTGTCCGGCGATGCATGATCCTGGGTGGATGGGCGAGATGTCGGTATTGAAGCGTGGATCCGGTTGGTTGGCGGTGTGCGTGCTGGGCCTGGCCCTGGTTGCCTGCAACCGCGAGGGGGCAAGCGGTGCGACAGCGGAAACCGAGGCGGCCGCGGCCTGGCGCAGCTTCGACAATGCCGACGGCAGCGTCACCGCGATTCCCAAGGCGCCCGAGCGCATCCTTTCCACCTCGGTGGCGATCACCGGCACGCTGCTGGCGATCGACGCCCCGGTCGCGGCCAGCGCATCGACGGCCAAGAACGAGTTCTTCGCGCAGTGGGCCGAGGTGGCCCGGCAGCGCAATGTGGAGAACGCCTGGCCGGCGGGCAGCGTCAACCTGGAGGCCGCCTACGCGGTCAAGCCGGACCTGATCGTGGTGGCCCGCACCGGCAACGATTCGGCGATGCCGCAGCTGGCCGAACTGAAGAAGATCGCACCGACCATCGTGCTCGACTACGGCGACAAGACCTGGCAGGACCTGGCCATCGAGCTGGGCCGCGCCACCGGGCACGAGGCGCAGGCCACGGCGCGCATCGCCGCCTTCGACCGGCATGTCGCCGAGGCCCGGGCGAAGATCCATCCGCCGGCAGGCCAGACCGACATCATCAGCTTCAATGGCCCCGGCATGGGCAACCCGATCGCCACCCGCGAAAGCGCCCACGGGCGCCTGCTCGGCGCGCTGGGCTTCGACATCGAGGAGCCGGATCCGTCCTGGCAGACCAACAATGCCGGCTCGCGCAAGGACTTCGTCTGGGCGCCGTACGAAAACCTCGGCCGGCTGACCGCGCGTACCACCTTCCTGCTCAGCGTCGACGACAGCGGCACCCGGGCATTCGTCGACGATCCGGTGCTGGCCAACCTGCCGTCGGTGCGCGCGCACCAGGTGTACGGGCTGGGGCGCAATTCGTTCCGCATCGACTATTTCAGCGCGACCGAGATCGTCGACGGCATCGTCGAAAAATTCGGCAACTGATGCATGGCCCGGGCTTGATGCGCCGGTGCGTGCGCAGGACACGGCGGTGAACGCGCATGGCCATGCGGTCTGAGCTGCCGCGCCATTCGCCGCGCGCGCGCCGCCGGCGCCGGATCGACGGCCTGTTGCTGGGCCTGCTGGTGCTGGCCGTGCTGGTGGCCATCAGCTTCTGCGTAGGCACGCGCACGCTGCCGCTGGCGGTCACCTGGGAGGCGGTGCATGCCTTCGATCCGGCCAACAACGACCACCTGCTGGTGCGGCTGCTGCGCATCCCGCGCACGCTGGTGGCCGTGGTGGTGGGCTGTGCGCTGGGCGCGGCCGGCGCGGTTATGCAGGCGCTGACCCGCAACCCGCTGGCCGATCCCGGCCTGCTCGGCGTCAACGGCGGCGCGGCCACCGCGATCGTGGTGGCGGTGGCGTTCTTCGGCATCACCGACATCACCGGCTACCTGTGGTTCGCGCTGGCCGGCGCGGCGCTGGCCGGCGGCGGCGTGTACCTGCTGGGTGGCGCACGGCGCGGCATCGACCCGGTGCGGCTGGTGCTGGCCGGAGTGGCGCTGACGGTGGTGCTGCAGGCGGTGGCGCAGGTGATCCTGCTCAACAGCGACGATGCGGTGTTCGACCAGTTCCGCCATTGGGCGGTCGGTTCGCTGCAGGGGCGCGGGCAGGGCGTGCTGGTGCCGGTGACGGTGACCGCGGCCGTGGGCCTGGGCCTGGCGCTGACGCTGGCGCGGCCGCTGGACGCGGTGATGCTCGGCGAGGAGCTCGGCCACTCGCTGGGCGCCAACCCCGCCCGGGTCTGGACCCTGGCGATGCTGTCGGTGGTGATCCTCACCGCGGCCGCCACCGCGGCCGCCGGGCCGCTGAGCTTCATCGGCCTGACCGCCCCGCACCTGGCGCGCCGGGTGGTGGGGCCGGAGCACCGCTGGCTGATCCCGTACTCGATGCTGGTCGCGGCGATCCTGCTGGTGGCCGCCGACATCCTGGGCCGGATCGTCGCCGCGCCGGGCGAGATCGGCGTGGGCATCATGGCCGCGCTGCTGTGCGGGCCGTTCTTCGTGGCGCTGGCGCGCCGGCGCCGGATCGCGCACCTGTGAGCGCGCCTCGGGCCCATGCCGGCGCGGGCAAGGTCTGGCGGCGCGGCGGCTGTTCGGTGGTGGTGTATCCGCGCGCCTGGGTGGTGGCCGCAGGCCTTTCGCTGCTGGCGATCGTGCTCGCCGCGGCCGCGCTGCTGGCCGGACGCATGGAGCTGACGGCCGCGCAGGTGGCCGCGGCGCTGCTGGGCCGCGGCGATGGCGGCATCGCCGAGCGCATCGTGCTCGACATCCGCCTGCCGCGCGCGCTCACCGCGCTGTTCGCCGGTGCCGCGCTGGGGGTGTCGGGGGCGGTGTTCCAGTCGGTGTCGCGCAACCCGCTGGGCTCGCCGGACGTGATCGGCTTCACCATCGGCGCGGCCACCGGCGCCATCGCCCAGATCGTGCTGTTCGACCAGGGCGTGCTGCACGTGGCGCTGGCCGCGGTCGCCGGCGGCCTGCTGACCGCGCTGATGGTCTACCTGCTATCGCTGCGTTCGGGCGTGAGCGGCGGTTACCGGCTGGTGCTGGTCGGGGTCGGCGTCGGCGCGATCCTGGACGCGCTCAACGGCCTGATGCTGGTCAAGGGCGACCTCGACAACGCGGTGACGGCCAACCTGTGGCGCGCCGGTTCGCTGGACGCGCGCGGCTGGAACCACGTCGTGCCGGTGATGATCGGGGTCGTGCTGCTGCTGCCGTGCGTGCAGGCGCTGGCGCGGCGGCTGGAACTGATCGAGATGGGCGACGACCTCGCCCGCCAGCTCGGCATCGCGGTGGAACGCACGCGCCTGCTGGCGATCCTCGGCGCGGTGCTGCTGGCGGCGCTGGCCACCGGCGCGGCCGGGCCGATCGCCTTCGTCGCGCTGGCCGCACCGCAGCTGGCCGCGCGCCTGTGCGGCGGCGGGCGGCTGCCGGTGCTGGCGTCAGCGGCGATGGCGGCATGCCTGCTGCTGTTCGCCGACCTGGTCGCGCAGTCGCTGCCGTGGCGGCTGACGTTGCCGATCGGGCGCATGACCGGCATCGTCGGCGGCATCTACCTGATGTGGCTGCTGACGCGGTCGCGCCGGGCCTGAAATGAACGGATCGAGGATGGACCGACAAACCGACGCGAACCCCTCGCCGCTGTACGGCGAGAAGCTCACCCTGTCCTACGAATCGCGCCGGGTGGTGCGCGACCTGGACGTGCGCATTCCCGCCGGCAAGATCACCGTGATCGTCGGCCCCAACGCCTGCGGCAAGTCCACGCTGCTGCGCGCGCTGGCGCGGCTGCTGCCGCCGCAGTCGGGGCGGGTGGTGCTTCACGGGCGCGACATCCGCGACTACCCGACCCGCGAGGTGGCGCGCATGCTCGGCCTGCTGCCGCAATCGCCGCTGGCGCCGCCGGGCATCTGTGTGGCCGACCTGGTGGCGCGCGGCCGCTTCCCGCACCAGACCCTGCTGCGGCAGTGGTCCGAGCAGGACGAGCGGGCGGTGGTCGAGGCGATGCGGCAGACCCAGGTGGACGCGCTGGCCGACCAGCTGGTCGATTCGCTGTCCGGCGGCCAGCGCCAGCGCGTGTGGCTGGCGATGGCGATCGCGCAGCAGACGCCGATCCTGCTGCTCGACGAGCCGACCACGTTCCTGGACATCGCCCACCAGTTCGACCTGCTGGAACTGTGCCGCCATCTCAACCGCGACGGCGGCCGCACCCTGGTGATGGTGCTGCACGACCTCAACCAGGCCGCACGCTACGCCGACCACATCATCGCGATGAAGGCCGGCGCGATCCTCGCCACCGGCGCGCCGGACGAGGTGATCACCCCGCAGCTGATCGAAGCGGTGTTCGGACTGCGCTCGCTGGTCGTCCCCGACCCGGTGACCGGCACGCCGATGGTGGTACCGATCGCCGCGCCCTGAGCCAACGATTGCCCAGGGAAAAGAGGTAGGGGAGCGGCCGCGGGGCTCTCCGGTGAAGCCCCGTCGCGGCCGCCGCCGCTCGCACGCCGGACGATGGGTTCTTCCCCGCCGGACAGCGGCCCTTACAGCGCCGGATGAGGGCGCCCCGCAGCAGGGCGCCCAATGCGCTTACAGCCCGCCCTGGTAGCGCAGCGTCAGCTGGTACTCGCGGCCGGGCTGGTTGTACCAGGCCACGGTCTCGTAGTCGCGGTCGAACACGTTGGCGGCCCGCGCCTGCAAGGTCCACGCCGGCGTCAGCGCGTATTCCACGCGCAGGTCCACGGTGCCGTAGCCGGCCAGGCGCACGCTGTTGGCGGCATCGTCGAAACGGTGGCCGGCGCCGTTGGCGGTGATGCCCAGGCGCAGCGGGCCGAACGCCCTGTCCACGTCCACGCGGCCGCTGGCGCGGGCACGGCGGGCCAGCCAGTTGTCGTGGTTGGCGCCATCGCTTTCGTTGCGCGCGTCGGTCCAGCTGGCCTGCGCGGCGACGTCGAAGCCGTACAGCGACACGAAGCCGGTCAGCTCGGCGCCGCGGATGCGCGCCTTGTCGACGTTGACGATGTTGAAGGCGCCGTCGTAGCCGATCAGGTCCTCGATGCGGGTCTGGTAGGCGTTCAGTCCCCAGTTCCAGCCCTGGCCGTACTGCGCCAGCCCCAGGTTCACGCTGCGCGACTTCTCCGGCTTGAGTTCCGGATTGCTGAAGCCGGGGTAGTACAGGTCGTTGAAGGTGGGCGCCTTGAAGCCGGTGCCGGCGCTGGCGGTGAACTTGAAGCCGTTGCCGAACGACAGGCCGTAGCCGAGGCTGCCGGTGGCGTGGTTGCCGAACTGCTCGTTGTCGTCGTTGCGCACGCTGGCCAGCAGCTGGTGCGCACCGAAGCGGCCCTGGTACTGCACGAACACGCCGGTATCGTCGCGGCTGTCGATGTCGTAGGCGGTGGTGCTGGTCACCGTGTCCCTGGACCAGTCGCCGCCCACGCTCAGCAACTGGTCTTCGCCCACGCCGAAGTCGCCCTGCAGCGAGGCGCTGTCGCGGCGGGTGTCGAAGGTGCTGACGTGGGTGCGCGCCTCCGCGCCGGCCTCGACGTAGTAGGCGTCGGCATCGTCGTTGTTGCGGCCGAGCTGCGCGGTCACCGCGACGCGCGCGGAAGGCGTCCACGCCAGCTTGCCGCCGAACACCTGCTGGCGGTTGTCGGACACGTTGCCGGCATAGAGGCTGCCGTCGTACTGGTTGCGCGACTGCGCGTCGAGCAGCTGGCCTTCCAGCTGCAGGGTCTCGCCCAGCGCATAGCCGCCGCGCGCGCTGATCGAGGTGTTGCGGTAGCCGTCCTTGTCCGGTTCGTCGACGTAGCAGCCGGCGAACGTCGCCGCATCGCCGTTGCAGGCGTTGAAGCCATCCGTGTCCTGCCAGGCGCCCTGCACGGCGAGCCAGCCGCGCACGCCATGGTTGCTGAAGCCGGCGCTGGCCTGGCGCAGGTCGTGGCTGCCGCCGCCGAGGCTCAGGTTCTGCTGCAGGCCGGCGCCGCCGCGGCGGGTGAACACCTGGATCACGCCGCCGATGGCGTCGGCGCCGTACAGGCTGGAGCCGGGGCCGCGCAGGATCTCCACCCGCTCGATCTGCGCCAGCGGCAGGTCCTGGATCGCCGCCATGCCGGTGGTGGCCGAGCCCATGCGCACGCCATCCACCAGCACCAGCACCTGGTTGGCGGCGGCGCCGCGCAGGAAGATCGAACTGAGCTTGCCCGGCCCGCCCTGGTTGACGATGTCCACGCCGGCGCGGCCGCGCAGCAGGTCCATCAGCGAGGTGGACTGGCTGCGCTCGATATCGGCATGGTCGATCACCTGCACCGGGACCACGCTGTCCTCCAGCGCGATCGGGGTGCGGGTGGCGGTGACGACGACCTGGTCCAGGTCGGTGGCGGCCTCCTCGGCCAGCGCGGCGCCGGACAGTGACATGGTCACGGCGAGGGAAAGGGTCTGCAACTTCATGGGGAAAAACTCCTGGCATCGCGCACGCCCGCGCGATCGGGACACAAGGGCGGTTGCCGGGAGGGAGAAGCGTGCGGACAGGAAGGCGTGCGGACACGACGCGCTGCCGCCGCCATGCCCGCCGCATCGCAACCAGTCGTCTTCCTGGCCGGTCTCCGGGCTCGCGGGCGAGAGGCGTGCCTCTCCGTCCGGACGCCTTCCCGTGCATGCACAGTGGCGGTGTGTCCGGACTTGTCTCGCTTACCGTTGCGGGGGCAGCGCCGGAATGTCGCGTTGCCGAGGCGGCAGCGGCGATTCACCGGCTTCCCGTTTCAACCGTTGGAGGACACTCCGCCGGTCACCAGAAAGTGCGCGCAGTCTAAGCCATCGCCCGGGCCGGCAAAAGCCGCAGAGCGACGCAGGGCCGG
>JAFADB010000085.1 GCA_023425225.1 Pseudomonadota bacterium | reverse complement strand
GCCCGGCGGCCGCCTGTTCCGCCAGGTGCTCAGCGAGGGCGCGCATCGCAGTGGCGCGGACTGGGCATTGATCGAGCAGGCGTTGCAGGCCGTCGATGCCGCCCGTCTGGCGGCGTGAACAGGCCCGTGGGGTATCTGCGTATCGGCAGATGATCGGCGAATTTTCCCGAAGATCGGCCGACTTTCAGCGAAATGGAACCAAGAGGGCCGCGCAGCGGGGAAGGCGCAATTCACGGCAGCGGACGGCCTTGCCGTTGTTCATGTAAATTAACAGCGGTGGTCGGATTCAGAAAAGTTCAGACCGGATTCACTGCTGGAAACCAAGAATTCCGACTCCACCGCCATAGAGCTCGAATCCTTCCTCGATTCCTGCCTCTTCACGAATTTTGAACGATCCGGAGCCGTCCGCTAGGATTCGATGCAGTGAAGCTCTTCTCCCCCCATCGCCGATGCCTTCCGCTGGTCCTGCTGGTCGCCGCTGCGCCGGCGTTCGCCCAGCAGGCCGAAGGCATGGGCGGGCCGCCTCCGCGCGATGCCGGCGCGCGCGCGCCGGCGCGGACGGCACAGATGGATGGCAGCCGCTCGCTGTCCGATGCGGTGCGCCGCGTCCAGCGCAGCACCGGCGGGCAGATCCTCGGTGCCGAGCGGATCCCCTTCGATGGCCGCAGCATCAACCGGGTCAAGTACATGGACGACCACGGCCGCGTCCGCTACATGGACGATCCCGCACCCACCCGCGCGCAGTCGCGCGCCGAGCCACCGGCCATGCCGCCACCACGCGGCGATAACCCCTGAACCGGGATAGTCGGGGCATCCGTTCCGTTGCCCGGTCTGCCGGCCAACCACAGTAACTAGGGAGAGTTCATGCGTATCCTCTTGGTCGAAGACGAAGCCCCGTTGCGGGAAACGCTCGCCGCCCGCCTCAAGCGCGAAGGTTTCGCGGTCGATGCGGCGCAGGATGGCGAGGAAGGCCTGTACATGGGCCGCGAAGTGCCGTTCGACGTGGGCATCATCGATCTGGGCCTGCCGAAGATGTCGGGCATGGAGCTGATCAAGGCCCTGCGCGACGAGGGCAAGAAGTTCCCGGTGCTGATCCTGACCGCGCGTTCGAGCTGGCAGGACAAGGTCGAGGGCCTCAAGCAGGGCGCCGACGACTATCTGGTCAAGCCGTTCCACGTCGAGGAGCTGCTGGCGCGCGTCAACGCGCTGCTGCGCCGCGCCGCCGGCTGGAGCAAGCCCACTCTGGAGTGCGGGCCGGTGTCGCTGGACCTGGCGGCGCAGACGGTCAGCGTCAACGGCCAGAACGTGGACCTGACCAGCTACGAGTACAAGGTGCTCGAGTACCTGATGATGCATGCCGGCGAGCTGGTGTCGAAGGCCGACCTGACCGAGCACATCTACCAGCAGGACTTCGACCGCGACTCCAACGTGCTCGAGGTGTTCATCGGCCGCCTGCGCAAGAAGCTGGACCCGGACGGCGAGCTCAAGCCGATCGAGACCGTGCGCGGCCGCGGCTATCGTTTCGCGATCCCGCGGACCGAAGGCTGAGCGACGCGACGGGGCGATAGCGGGTGGCGGCCGGCCGTTTCTGGTTCTTCAAGCCGTGGCGGCCACGCTCCCTCAAGGCGCGGCAGCTGCTGGCGGCCAGCCTCAGCCTGGTGGCGTTCCTGGCGCTGGCCGGCTACGCGCTGGATGTCGCCTTCGCCGACACCGCGCAGCAGAACCTGCGCGAGCGGCTGAAGAACTACGCCACCGCCTACGCCAACAACATCGAGTTCCTGCGCGACGGCTCGCTGTACATCCGCGAGCTGCCGCCCGACCCGCGCTTCGACGTGCCCGGCGGCGGGCTCTACGCCGAGGTGATCTGGCCCGACGAGCACTGGGCGTCGATGTCCGCCGAAGGGCCGGTGCTGCCACCGCCCGGGCGCATGCTGCAGCCGCGCCAGGAGGAATTCAGCGGACCGCTGGAGATCACCCAGATCGACGGCAGCCGCGGTGCCGTGTACCGCTACGGCATGGGCCTGAGCTACGTCGAACGCGAGCATGACGGCGAGATTCCCTACACGATCTACGTGATGGAGGACGCGCGCTCGCTGGGCGCGCAGCTGCGCGTGTTCCGCAGCGCGGTGTGGTTCTACCTGGGCAGTGCCGGCCTGCTGTTGCTGGTGCTGCAGGCGTTCATCCTGCAATGGAGCCTGCGCCCGCTGCGGCGCGTGATCAACGAGCTGACGCGGGTGCAGCGCGGCGATGCGGAGCGCATGAGCGAGCGCCACCCGCGCGAGCTGGAACCGCTGACCGACAGCATCAACGCCTTCATCGAGAGCGAGCGCGAGAACCTGGAGCGCCAGCGCAATACCCTGGCCGACCTGGCGCACAGCCTGAAGACGCCGCTGGCGGTGCTGCGCACCCAGCTCGACAGCGGCGCCAGCGGCGAGGAGCTGCGCCAGGACATGGACCTGCAGCTGCGGCGCATGAACGACTTGGTGTCCTACCAGCTGGCGCGCGCGGCCTCCAGCGGCCACAAGCTGTTCTCCGCGCCGGTGCCGATCGAGTCCACCGCCGAGGAGATCGTGCGCGGGCTGGAGAAGGTCTACGCCGCCAAGGGCGTGCTGTGCGAGTTCGACATCGACGCCGGCGCACGCTTCCACGGCGAGCCGGGCGACCTGCAGGAGCTGCTGGGCAACCTGCTGGAGAACGCCTTCAAGTGGGCGCGCCGCCGGGTGCTGCTGACGGCGCGGATCAAGCCGGCCAGCGGCAACCGCCGCGACGGCCTGGAACTGGTGGTCGAGGACGACGGCCCCGGCATCGCGCCGGAGGACGTGGCCAAGGTGCTGCAGCGTGGCGTGCGGGGCGACGAGCGGGTGCAGGGCCACGGCATCGGCCTGTCTATCGTGCAGGACCTGGTGAAGGGCTACCGCGGCGAACTGCAGGTGGGCCGCTCGCAGGAGCTGGGTGGGGCGCGCTTCGAAGTGACCCTGCCGCCCGGCCTGTAGGCGCGGCGGAACGGCCGGTGCCCACCGCGGGCATGAACGGCGCACATCCGCTTGCCGCGCTTGGGCCGGCGTTCAAACAAGTGCCATGATGGTTGCCGATACTCTGCCCACGCACGATGCAGTCCGCAGCGAAGGCGACGCCATGCACGACCCCGCCGATATCCCACCGCCCCGTACCGCCCGCTCCGCAGGCTGGCTGTCCGACGCCCTGCTGCGCGCGGGGCTGATCGTGCTGCTGGTGGGCATCACCGTCCTGGCCGGCGCCGCCAGCCAGAGCCGGTGGAGCATGCAGGACGTGCGCTGGCTGCACGAGGTGACCTCGCACGTCGATGCCGCCGATGCCGCGGTCGCCGCCGCCAGCGATGCCCTGCCGCCGGACGTCGCCCTGCCGGTGACGCTGCGCGGTGCCGAGGCCCCCGACGGCATGCCGATGTCGGCCGCCCTGGACAGCAGCCGGCTCTACGCCGCGCTCGACGACACGGACGAGGGCACGCGGACGCAGGAGTGAGGCAAGCCGCTCCCGGATGGACGTCCGTCCGCGGCGACTCGATTCTGCCCGCACCGCCGCGCCGCCACTCGACGTGCTTTCAGTCGGCGTGCATTTGGCCGGCGAGCGGCGGCGGGCCGTAGAAGCGCTGCAGGTGCGCGGCCACCTCGGGCAGTTCCTGCCGCAGCAGATGCGGCGCGGAGAAGTGGTACTCGCTGGCGACCGCGAAGAATTCCTCCGGTGCCTCGGCGGCATACGGATCGATCCGGCCCCGGTAGCGGCCGGTATCCACCTTGCGGCACATCGCGTCGTAGGCGCGCTGGAAATCGGCCGCCCAGTGCTGCTGCCAGGGACGCGGCAGCGGCGGGGTGCCGTCCAGCGCGCCGTCGAGCGCATCGAGCTTGTGTGCCATCTCGTGCACCGGCACGCAGTAGCCGGCGTCGGGCTCGTCCAGGTCGGCCTGCACGTCGGCCCAGGACAGGATCAGCGGGCCGCTGTCCCAGGACTCGCCGATCAGTTCGTCGTCGAACTCGTGCAGCACGCCGGCCGCATCGACGTGGCTGCGGCGCACGCGGAACGCATCCGGATAGACGATCAGCTGCGACCAGCCGCGCAGCCCCTCGGCGCCGAACTCCAGCAGCGGCAGGCAGCACAGCGCCGCCAGCAGCGCGCAGTCGTCCGGCTCCAGCTGCAGGCCGGCCACCGGGGAGATGGTCTTCTGGTGCAGGAACAACGCGGCCAGCTCGCGCAGGCGCTGCTCGCGCCCGGGCTCCAGTGCGGCGATCCAGGCGCTGCGGGCGCGCAGGCGCTGCCAGGTGGGCTCCTCGATCGGGGCAACCGGCCGCCGCAACCAGCCCAGCAGGCGCTGGATCAGCGGAACATGCCCGGCAGGAAGCTGTGCCATCGGGGCATGCGCATGCGCGGCACCAGCGGATCGCCGTCGCCGCCACCACCGGAGGTGACCGCCGAGCCGGTCTTGGCCGGCGGCGTGCGCGCCGACGCGGCATGGTCGTCGGAAGCGGCGCCACGGGTATCGCCGGCACCGCTGTAGACGCATGCGCCGCGGTTGGCCACGGGATCGTCCGAGGCCCACGCGGCGGCGGGCAGCGACAGCATCAGGATCATGCAATGTGCGTGCAGGCGCATCGTCGACATCCTTGGCGCAAGGGCGGTATCCGCCCGATTCTAACCCGAGTTTCCCGGCGGGGTTCCGCGGCACGGCGGCCGGCGCGCTGGGCGTGGCTGGCGGGGTCGTCCATAATCGCGGGCTTACCGACGTGGAAACTGCCTTGGACGAGCGCGCCCTGCTGGCGAAACTGAGCACCGGCCGCCTCTCCGGCGATGCGCTGGCGCGCGAGTTCGGCCTCACCCGCGCCGCGGTGTGGAAGCGGATCCAGGCCCTGCGCGCGGCCGGGGTGGCCATAGACGGGCGTGCCGGCGACGGCTACAGCCTGCAGCAGCCGGTGGAACTGCTCGAGGCCGAACGCATCCGCGCCGCGCTGCCGGCCGCGGTGCAGCCGCTGCTGGCCGGGCTGGAGGTGGCCTGGAGCCTGGAGTCGACCAATACCGAACTGCTGCGCCGGCCGGCACCGGCGCGGGGCACCGCGGTGCTGCTGGCCGAACGCCAGACCGCCGGCCGCGGCCGGCGCGGGCGGCAGTGGAGTTCGCCGCTGGCCGCGCACCTGTACCTGTCGCTGTCGCGGTCGTTCTCCGGCGGACTGGCGCGGCTGGGCGGGTTGAGCCTGGTGGCCGGCGTGGCGGTGGCCGAAGCGCTGCAAGCGGCGGGCTTCGACTGGGTGGGACTCAAGTGGCCCAACGACCTGGTGGTCGACGGACGCAAGCTGGGCGGCCTGCTGGTGGAGGGCGGCGGCGAGTTCGCCGGCAACGCGCGCGCGGTCATCGGCATCGGCGTCAATGTGCGCATGCCGCCGGCCTTCGCCGCGCAGCTCGACCAGCCATGGACCGACCTGGCCGGCCTGGCGGACGGAGCGGTCTCGCGCAACGCCGTTGCCGCGGGCCTGCTGGCCGCCGTGCTGCCGGCGCTGGAACTGTTCGATGCGCAGGGGCTGGCGCCGTTCCTGGCGCGCTATGCGCGGCTGGACGTGCTGGCCGGGCGGCCGGTGCGGATCCTGCAGGGCGAACAGGTGCACGAGGGCACCGCCGACGGCCTGGCCGAGGACGGCGCCCTGCGCGTGGGGATGGACGAAGGCGTGCGGCTGTTCCATGCCGGCGAAGTCAGCGTGAGGGCGGCATGAGCGACTGGTTGTTCGACCTGGGGAATTCCCGCTTCAAGTTCGCGCCGCTGCAGGGCACGCTGGCCGGCGATGTGCAGGCCATGCCGCATGGAGCCGAGGCGATGGACGCGGTGGCGCTGGACGCGCTGCCGCACGGCGATACCGCCTATGTGGCCAGTGTCGCCTCGCCGGCGCTGACCGATGCGGTGGTCGCGGCGCTGCGCGCACGCTTCGGCGCGCTGCGGCTGGTCGCCACCCAGGCCGAGTTCGCCGGCGTGCGCATCGCCTATGCGCATCCGGCGCGGTTCGGCGTGGACCGCTTCCTGGCCCTGCTGGCGGCGCATGCGCATGGCGGCGACGTGCTGGTGGCCGGCGTCGGCACGGCGTTGACCATCGACCTGCTCGATGCCGGCGGCACCCATCTGGGCGGGCGCATCGCCGCCTCGCCGACCACCATGCGCGAGGCGCTGCACGCACGTGCCTCGCAGCTGCCGGCCGATGGTGGCGACTATGCCGAGTTCGCCAGCGACACCGCCGATGCGCTGGCCTCCGGCTGCGATGGTGCGGCGATCGCCCTGATCGAGCGCAGCCTGCGCCTGGCCGGCGAGCGCATGCGCAAGATCCCCGCGCTGCTGCTGCATGGCGGCGGCGCGCCGGCGCTGTTGCCGCAGCTGCCGATGGCGCGCCACCGGCCATCGCTGGTGCTGGACGGGCTGGCGGTGTTCGCCGCGCATCCGCATGCGCACCGGCTGATGAGCCCGGCGGCACGGTCCGGGGCCGGCAAGCCGTTCTAGAATCCGCCATGGCCGCACGCGCACTCATCGTCATCCTCGTCGTCCTCAATCTCGGCATCGCCGCCTGGTGGGCGCTGCGCAAGGACCCGCCGGTGCCGGAACCGGCACCGGTTCCCGCCGGCGTGGCGGGGCTGGAGCTGCTTCCGGGCTCGGCCGGGATCTCCGCCGAGCAGGCCGCGGCACCCGCACTGCCGGCGCCAGAACCGACGGCCGCGGCGACGCCGGCAGCCGCGCCGGCAACATCCACGCCTGCCGCACCGGCCGCTGCCGCGCCGCGCTGCCTGAGCCTGGGGA
>JAFADB010000066.1 GCA_023425225.1 Pseudomonadota bacterium | reverse complement strand
TCCTCGCCGCCATGGCGCACCACCGCGTCGCTGCTGCGCAGTGCGGTGCGCATCACCTGCACCAGGTACTGCAGCGCGGCGTCGCCGCCGGCATGGCCGTGCAGCTCGTTGATCTTGCGGAAGTCGTCCAGGTCCAGCATCGCCACGCACAGCGGCTGGCCGCTGCGTTCGGTGCGTGCGGCCTCGCGCCGGTAGAGCTCGTCGAAACCGCGGCGGTTGAGCGCGCCGGTCAGCTGGTCCTCGCGCACCAGCCCGGCGACCTCGCGCAGTTCCTGTTCCAGCTGGGCGATGCGCTGCTCGGCCTCGTCCACCTGCGCGCGCGCGGCCAGCAGGTGGTCGCGGGTACGCAGCGCCTGCTCCTGCACCTTGCCGGTGTCGGCCAGCACCTCCTGCATCAGCCGGTTGAGGTCGGCGATGCTGCGCGCCTCGGCGATGGCGCGCGAATGGTCGCTGATGCGGTCGTGGAACTGGCCGGTGCTGGCGGCCATGCTGCCGAGGCGGTCGACGAAGGACACCATCAGTTCCTTCATCGCCGTCTTGGACTCGGTGATGCCCTGCTTGAGCAGGCCCTGCTTGTAGATCACCTCGCGCAGGCCGTTGCGCGCCTGCTCGATGGCGCCGCGCTCGATCGGCCCGGAGATCAGCCCGCGCACCGCGTCGATCTGGCCCTGCAGCCAGCTGCGGTCGTCGAGCAGTTCGCCGACGTTCTCCAGCAGCAGGTCGAACAGGCCCAGCAGCAATGTCTGCTGTTCCTGCACGTCCTCGCCGCGCAGGCCGACCTGGTGGCACAGCTCGCGCACGCGCGCCTCCAGCGGCTGCAGCGGCTGGTGCGGGTGCCAGTGGCGCAGCGCCCCGGCGATCGCCTGGGCTTCCTCGGCCAGCGGCGGGGTCTGCTGCAGCAGCGAGGCCAGCGCGGCGCCCAGCGCATGCCGCAGCAGGTCGCGCAGGCGCTCGGCATCGCTGTGCCCGCCGCCGACCTCGTCCACGTCGATGGTGCGGATGTACTTGTCGATCAGCTGGCGCAGCGCGCGGCCGTAGCCGATCCAGTCGCCGTCGGCCCGGGCCGACTGCAGTCGCCGGCCCATGTCGCGCAGTTCGCCATGCAGCCCGCCCATGCCGTCGGCGAAGGCGGACAGCAGCGCCTCGGGGTGGTGCGCCTCGGCGAACAGCCGGCGCAGGGCGGCCGCATCGCCGGCCGGGGCCAGCGGCGGGGCGGACGCATCCAGCCTGCGGCCGTCGCCGTCGATCACGGACGGCACGGTGGTGGCCTCGACCGGATCGGTGCGACGCGACAGCAGCCGACGCAGGCCTCCGAGCGCGCGGGGCGGTTGGCCGGGTTCTTGGGACATGGGCGGGTGCGGTCCTTGGACAGCGTTCGCCGGCATATGCCGACGTCAGGTTATCGGCGCATCCGCGGCCGGCTTGAGTGTCCGGGCTGCCGCTTTCGATGCCGCGCGCCACGCGGCGGTTTGCCGACTTCACGGCAGGTTCCGGACGCGCCGGCCGCGCTCGCGCGGACTTCGCGACGACGCGCCGATGCGAAGCGCGGACGGGAAACCTGCACGCGCTGGCGTGCCCGGTTCGTTTCAGTCGCAAGAAAATTGCGGTGGTATAACGCCAGCCCCCGATCGATGACGCCCGCCGATGCCCAAGCTGCCGCCACGCCGACTGCTGTGCCTGACCCTGCCGCTGGCCTGGATGGGCGTGCATGCCCATGCCGCCGAGTACCGCTTCGCCGAAGGCGAGGGCACCGTGACCTGGAACACCCGCGTGGTGGCCGGCGCCGGCATCCGCACCGAGGGCGCGGCGCGCGAGCTGGTCGGCAAGGGCTTCCGTTCCGATGGCGTGCCCAAGGGCGGCGCGCAGGCCGGGCTCGGCAGCGACACCTCCGACGACGGCAACCTCAACTACGGCGCCGGCGACCTGTACTCGGGCCTGTTCAAGGTCAGCAGCGGCGTGGACGTGAAATACCGCGGCGTCGGCTTCGCGCTCAGCGGCCGCGCCTGGTACGACACCGTGCTCAAGGACCACGACGTGCCGCAGGGCAACGTCGGCAACGGTTTCGTCGCCGATACCCCGCTCAGCGACCGCGGCTTTTCGCACTCGAACCGCTTCTCCGGCGCGCTGCTGCTGGACGCCTACGTCTACGGCGGCTGGCAGGCCGGCGAGCACGCGCGCTGGGATACGCGCATCGGCAAGCAGCGGGTGAAGTGGGGCGAGGGCCTGTTCTTCAACGGCCTCAACCAGGTCAACCCGAGCGATGTCACCACCCTACGCCGGCCGGGCACCGACGCCGCCAGCGAGGCGCAGCTGCCGGTGGAGATGGTGTGGAGCAAGCTGGCCTTCGACAACGGCATCAGCATTGAAGGCTTCTGGCAGTGGAAGTGGCGCGCCAGCGAGCTGGACCCGTGCGGCACCTTCTTCGCCGGCACCGACATCGGCATCGACCCGGGCTGCGCCGGCCTGCAGTCCAACGCCTACTACCCGCTCAACTCTGACTCGGCCGGTGCCGGCCAGTGGCTCAGCGACGGCTACACGCAATCGGTCGGCGCGGTGCTGCCGCGCGGCCGCGACATCGACGGCAAGGACGCCGGCCAGTTCGGCCTTGCCCTGCGCTATGCCGTGCCGCAATGGAACACCGACCTGGGCGTGTACTGGATGCGCTACAACGCGCGCACGCCGATCCTCGACGCCACCACGCCCGACAGCGCGCTGCTGCAGCCGGACCTGGTGGCGCGGATGGTCGCCGACGGCGTGCCGCTGGAGCAGGCGCAGCTGTCGCAGCGGCTGTCCACCATCACCGAAGCGTGGCAGTACCCCAACGGCATCCACCTGATGGGATTCTCGGCGGCGACGAAGTGGCGGCAGTGGCGCTTCAGCGGCGAGCTCAGCTATGCCGACGACCTGCCGGTGCAGCTCAACACCGCCGACATGTTCGCCGCGCTGACCCGCAACGGCGGCCCGATCGGCGATCGCACCGCCGGCCAGCCGGAGGGCTTCCGGCTGGCCGGTTACGACCGCTTCCAGAAGCTGCAGCTGCAGCTGGGCGCGACCCGCAAGCTCGGGCCGCTGCTGGGCGCGCAGGGCGGCGTGCTGGCCGCCGAGGCGGCCTACCAGCACGTCAACCTGCCGCCGATGTCGGTGGCGCGCTACGGCCGCGGCTTCCACTGGGGCTACTCGCCGGTCGGCTTCGACGGCAGCTGCGGCGCAGTGCAGAACCCGGACGGCTGCCTCAACGACGGCTTCTTCACCCGCATGGCCTGGGGCTACCGCGTGCGCGGCCAGCTCGACTACGCGGTCGGCAGCGCCACCCTTTCGCCCAGCCTGACCTGGGCCCAGGACGTGTCCGGCTATTCGGTCGATTCGGCGCTGGTGGACGGGCGTCGCGCGGTGGTCGCCGGACTGGCGGCCAGGTTCGCCGGCCACTACTTCGCCAGCGCCGCCTACACGCACTACCTGGGCGACAACACCTACGACCCGCTGGCCGACCACGACAACCTGGTGCTGGCGGTCGGGGCGAACTTCTAGCGGCC
>JAFADB010000054.1 GCA_023425225.1 Pseudomonadota bacterium | reverse complement strand
GCCAACGTCGGCCGCCTGGCCAACATGGTCAAGGAGATGAGCGAGAAGGTGCAGTTCCTGTTCGTCAGCCACAACAAGGCGACGATGGAAGCGGCGCACCAGCTCTCCGGCGTGACCATGCGCGAGCCGGGCGTCAGCCGCCTGGTCAGCGTGGACCTGGAGGAGGCCGCGCGCCTGGCCGGTGCCGCGTAGCCATGCAGGCGAACCGATCGCGGCGGGGCGCTGCCGCGGCCTGCGGTTTTCCTCTCGCGGGCTTACGTGACATCCTTATGCGAATGGAACACATCGCGTCACATTGCTGGAGAACTTGCTGATGTCCGACATGGCCTTGCTCCGCATCGGCATCCTGGTTGCCGGCCTGCTGCTGATCGCAGCGATCCTGCTGTTCGGTCGCCCGCGCAAGCCGAAGCAGGGGCGGCGCATCGAGACACCGCCGACCGCCGGCAAGCAGCGTCGCGAACCTGTGCTGGGCGAGGAGCCCGAAGCCGCCGCGGATGCGGACGGCGAGGGCATCGCCGTCGAGGCGGTCCAGTCCGAACTGGGACTGGAACCGGCACCGGCGCCGGGAGCCGAACTGGGCAAGCGTCCCAGCCAGGATTTCGACAAGATCGTCTCGCTGTACGTGGCCGCGCGCGCCGGGCAGGTGCTGCGCGGCGAGGACATCGTGGTCGCCGCCGAGAAGACCGGCCTCACCTTCGGCCACATGAACGTCTTCCACCGGCTGGTGGAGGGGCATCCGGAACGCGGGCCGATCTTCAGCATGGCCAGCATCCTCAAGCCGGGCAGTTTCGACATGGCCAACATCCGCGACATGGAGACGCCGGCCATCGCCTTCTTCCTGACCCTGCCGGCGCCGATGACCGCGCTCGACGCCTGGGAGAGGATGCTGCCGACGGTGCAGCGCATGGGCGAGCTGCTCGACGGCGTGGTGCTGGACGATGGTCGCAATGCCCTGGGCCGCCAGCGCATCGCCCACATCCGCGACGAGCTGCGCGCCTACGACCGCCAGCACGAGGCGCCGCCGCTGACCAGGTCGCCGCGCTGGTGATCTGATCCCCCCTTCCGTCGGTTGCCGCTTTGCTGCCCCTTCGCGGCCCGGCGGGTAACATTCCCGGTCCGCTGCCACATCGCACGTGCATGACCACCAGCCCAACTCCCGCCGAGCGCGCCGCCGAGCTGCGCCGCCGCATCGACGACGCCAACTACCGCTACCACGTGCTCGACGAGCCCGACATCCCCGATGTCGACTACGACCGCATGATGCGCGAGCTGCAGGAGCTGGAGGCCGGGCATCCCGAGCTGGCCACGGCCGATTCGCCGACGCAGCGCGTCGGTGCCGCGCCGTCGTCGCGGTTCGCCGAGGTGGTGCACACCGTGCCGATGCTGTCGCTGGGCAACGCCTTCAGCGACGAGGAGGTATGCGAGTTCGTGCGCCGCATCTGTGAACGGCTGGAGCGCAAGGCGCCGGTGTTCTCGGCCGAGCCGAAGATGGACGGGCTGGCGATCAGCCTGCGCTACGAGGACGGCGTGCTGGTGCAGGGCGCCACCCGCGGCGACGGCAGCACCGGCGAGGACGTGACCGCCAACCTGCGCACCGTGCGCGCCATCCCCTTGAAACTGCATGGCAGCGGCTGGCCGCGCGTGCTGGAGGTGCGCGGCGAGGTCTACATGCCGCGCGCCGGCTTCGAGAAGTACAACGAGCAGGCGCGCCTGCACGGCGGCAAGGTGCTGGCCAATCCGCGCAACGGCGCGGCCGGATCGCTGCGCCAGCTCGATCCGCGCATCACCGCGAAGCGGCCGCTGGCCTTCTATGCCTATGGCCTGGGCGAGGTGCGCGGCGGCGAGCTGTCCGACACCCATTCGGCGATCCTGGCGCAGCTCAAGGCCTGGGGCCTGCCGGTCAGCGACCTGGTGGAGAAGGTGACCGGCGCCGACGGCCTGCTGGACTACTACCGCCGCATCGGCGCGCGCCGCGACAGCCTGCCGTTCGACATCGACGGGGTGGTCTACAAGCTCGACGACCTCGCCGGCCAGCGCGAGATGGGCTTCGTCGCCCGCGCGCCGCGCTGGGCCATCGCCCACAAGTTCCCGGCGCAGGAACAGACCACCACGGTGGAGGCGATCGAGATCCAGATCGGCCGCACCGGCGCCGCCACGCCGGTGGCGCGGCTGGCGCCGGTGCACGTGGCCGGGGTGGTGGTGACCAACGCCACGCTGCACAACGCCGACCAGATCGCCCGGCTGGACGTGCGTGTGGGCGATACGGTGATCGTGCGCCGTGCCGGCGACGTCATTCCCGAAGTCGTTAGCGTGGTGCTGGATAAACGCCCGCCGGGCACCGTGCCATGGCAGATGCCGGCCCGCTGCCCGGTGTGCGGCGCGGAGATCGTGCGCGAGGAGGGCGCGGCGGCATGGCGCTGCTCGGGCGAGCTGAGCTGCCCGGCGCAACGCAAGGAGGCCCTGTTCCACTTCGCCTCGCGGCGGGCGATGGACATCGACGGGCTCGGCGGCAAGTTCATCGAGGCACTGGTCGATGGCGGGATGGTCCACAGCGTGGCCGACCTGTACCGGCTCGGCCTGGACCAGCTGCTGTGGCTGCGCATGGTGCTCAATGCCGGCACCCGCGCCGACCTGCTGGCCGAGGCGCACGACCACCTGCCGCCCGACGACTACGCCGCGCTGCTGCGGCGCGTGGACGCGCTGCCGGCCGGTCCGGCCGACGACATGGCCTGGCGCGTGGCCTTGCTGCGCGAGGGCGTTCCGCCGTTCGCGTGGAATCCGAAGAAGATCGCCACCAAGTGGGCCGAGAACCTGGTGGCGGCGATCGAGCATTCGCGCGACACCACGCTGGAGCGCTTCCTGTACGCGCTCGGCATCGAGCAGGTGGGCGAGAGCACCGCCAAGGCGCTGGCGGCCTGGTTCGGCGACCTGGAGCTGATCCGGCACATGCCGTGGCCGCTGTTCAAGCGCGTGCCCGACATCGGCGGCGAGGTGGCGCGGGCGATCGGCCACTTCTTCGACCAGCCCGGCAACCAGCAGGCCATCGACGAGCTGCTCGGCCGCGGCGGCGTACGCATCGGCGATACCCACGCCCCCTCGGCGCGGCTGCGCGGCGAGCTCGGACTGGCGGCGTTGCTGGCCGACCTGGAGATCCCCAAGGTCACCCGCATCCGTGCCGAGCAACTTGCGGCAGCCTTTCCGTCGGCGCAGGCGATCGCCGGCGAACGATCCGATCGCTTCGTCGCCGCCGGCCTGCCCGAGGAAGCGGCGCGCTCGCTGTCGGCATGGCTGGAGGACGACGACCAACGCGGCCTGCTGGTGCGCGCCGGCGCGATGCTGCAGACGCTGCTGCAACGCCTGCCCGAGGCCGAGGCGGTGGCCAGCGGGCCGCTGGAAGGCCAGACGGTGGTGCTGACCGGCACGCTGTCGTCGCTGACCCGCGAGCAGGCCGGCGAGCGGCTGCAGGCGCTCGGGGCGAAGGTCGCCGGCAGCGTGTCGAAGAAGACCGCGTTCGTGGTCGCCGGCGAAGCCGCCGGCTCCAAGCTGGAGAAGGCGCTGGCGCTGGGCGTGGAGGTCTGGGACGAGGCGCGCTTGCTGCAGTACCTGGAGGCGCATCGGTGAGCGGCGGTACCGAGCCGGTCGATCCATTGCGCTCCCGTCCGGCGCAGCCGGACGACCTGCCGCTGCTGCTCGAACTGATGCGGGCGTTCTACGCCGAAGACCGCATCGCCTTCGACCAGGCGCGCGTGGCCCGCGGCCTGCGGCAGCTGCTGGCCGATCCCGCCTGCGGCCAGGCGCTGCTGTGGCTGGACGGGCACGGGCAGGTCGCCGGCTACGCGGTGCTGACGATGAACTTCAGCCTGGAGCAGGGCGGCTGGCATGCGCTGCTCGACGAGGTGTACCTCGTCCCCTCCGCGCGCGGGCGCGGCTGGGGCCGGCAGGCGCTGGCGCTGGTGGCGGGCCGGGCACGCTCGCACGGCGTGCTGCGGCTGCGGCTGGAGGTCAACCACCACAATGCCCAGGCGCGCAGCCTGTACCTGCGGCCATGCGCGCGCGGTCGCGGGCTGGGGCGCCGGGC
>JAFADB010000044.1 GCA_023425225.1 Pseudomonadota bacterium | reverse complement strand
AGTTGGTCAGGGTGCCGCCCAGCCAGCGCTGGGTCATGAACGGCATGCCGCAACGCTCGGCCTCTTCCTTGATCGCCTCGCGCGCGCTGCGCTTGGTGCCGACGAACAGGATGGTGCCGCGCTTCTGCGCCACGCCCGAGATGAAGTTCATCGCGTCGTTGAACAGCGGAACGGTCTTCTCGAGGTTGATGATGTGGATCTTGCCGCGGGCGCCGAAGATGTAGGGCGCCATCTTGGGGTTCCAGTAGCGGGTCTGGTGGCCGAAATGGACGCCGGCTTCCAGCATCTGACGCATGGTGACCTGGGGCATTGCTGTGACTCCGATAGGGGAATTGCCATCCGTGCGCGGCGGTTGGTTGTGGGTCCGCGCATGGACGTACGGGCTGTCGCGAAAGCTTCGCTTGCACCGCGTACATCGCAATTCCGGGGTTGGGGCTTCCCTGTCGCCTCCGTGTCGAACTCCTCGCGGAGCACCCCGGCACGGGTTGGGGTGGCAGGTGTGTATTCGCCGGTGACGCCCGGCGTGGGCGGATCGGGGCCGCAAGGCCCTGAACAGCAGGGGATTCTAGCCCGATCCTGGCTGGCGGGCAAACGGGCCGGGCATCCGGCCGTCGCTGGCGGCCCCAGGGCCGTTCAGGTCGGGCGGAAATGAGCGATAATCCATCCCATGTCTATCACACTGAAAACCCCTGACGAGATCGAGAAGATGCGCATCGCCGGCGCCCTGGCCGCCGAGGTGCTGGACGTGGTGGCCGAGCACGTGAAGCCCGGCGTCTCCACCGAGGAGCTGGACCGCATCTGCCACGACCACATCGTCAACGTGCAGCACACGATCCCGGCCAATGTCGGTTACCGCGGCTATCCCAAGGCGACCTGCATCTCGGTCAACAATGTCATCTGCCACGGCATCCCCAACGAGGCCAAGATCCTCAAGGACGGCGACATCGTCAACATCGACGTCACCGTTATCAAGGATGGCTGGCACGGCGACACCAGCCGCATGTACTACGCCGGCACCCCGTCGGTGATGGCGCGGCGGCTGGTGGAGACCACCCGCGAGGCGATGTGGCGCGGCATCCGCGCGGTGCGTCCCGGCGCGACCCTGGGCGATGTCGGCCATGCCATCCAGCAGTATGCCGAGTCCGAGCGCTTCTCGGTGGTGCGCGAGTACTGCGGCCACGGCATCGGCAAGGTCTACCACGATGAGCCGCAGGTGCTGCACTACGGCCACCCCGGCCAGGGCCTGGTGCTCAAGCCGGGCATGACCTTCACCATCGAGCCGATGATCAACGAGGGCACCCGCTACACCCGCGTGCTGCCCGACGGCTGGACCGTTGTGACCAAGGACCGCAAGTTGTCCGCGCAGTGGGAACACATGATCGCCGTGACCGACGATGGCGTGGACGTGCTGGTGCTGGCCTCGGCCGACACCCAGCAGCGCCACCACGAGGCGGTGGCGCGTTTCTTCGCCATGTTGTGGGATGCCGGGCTGCCGATCAGCCACAGCGTACGCTCGGCGGCCCAGTGCACGGCCGCGGCTGCGGCCGACCAGACGGTGCTGACCGCGCTGATCGAAGAGCGCCTGATCGTCGGCGAGCCGGTGGACGAAGCCCTGCTGATCGACGCCATCGGCGCTGCGCGCGTATGGCCGCCGCGCGACTTCTTCGTCGCCAAGCGCGAGGAACTGCGCATCCGCCATGCCCGCTTCGGCGACACCTCCGACAACCTGGAGCCCAACATCAAGGATGGCCCCGGCGGCCTGCGCGACCTGCACACGCTGGGCTGGATGGCGCTGCGCACCTTCGGCGTGCGCGACCTCGAACCACTGGTGGGCATGGGCCATCTGGGCCAGGACGAAGCGGTCGCGCTGGCACGCGAGCGCCGCGCGCTGGGTCGCCTGCGTTATGGCCTGCACCGTGTCGCGGGGCGCGCGGAAGAACGCCTGCGCTTCGATTACCAGAAGACGCTGGCCCAGCGGCTGGGCTTCGCCGACGACGCCGAAAGCCTGGGCGTCGAGAAGATGATGCAGGGGTTCTACCGCAGCGCCGCCATCGTGCGCCGGATCAGCGATCGCCTGCTGCAGCGCTTCGAGGAACAGTTCGATGGCGAGGCGCTGCCCGAACCGCTGGACGACCGCTTCGCCCTGCGCCGCGGTTACCTGGCCGCGCGCGATCCCGCCTGGCCGGGGAACGATGCCGGCCAGGTGTTCGCCCTGTTCGCCGCATGGGCGGCCCATCCGCAGGTACGCGGCCTGCATTCGCGCACGGCGCGCGCGCTGGCCGAGGCGCTGCCCAAGCTGTCGGCCTATTCCGGGGCCGCGCGCGCGCAGCGCGATGCCTTCATGGCGCTGCTGCGCGGACCGCGCGCGGTGGAAACGCTCACCCGCATGGCGCGGCTCGGCGTGCTGGGGCAGTGGATCCCGGCGTTCGCGCGGGTGTCGGGGCGGATGCAGTTCGACCTCTTCCACGTCTACACGGTCGACCAGGACACCCTGATGGTGCTGCGGAACATCGCCGCCTTCGCGGCCGGCCGCGCGGACGAGCGCTTCTCGATCGCGCACGAAGTCTGGCCGCGCCTGCGCAAGCCGGAGCTGCTGCTGCTGGCCGGCCTGTTCCACGATATCGCCAAGGGGCGTGGCGGGGACCATTCCGAACTCGGTGCGGTCGACGCGCGCGAGTTCTGTGCCGCGCATGCGCTCAGCGAATCCGACGCCGCGCTGGTGGCCTGGCTGGTGGAGCAGCACCTGCGCATGTCGGTGACCGCGCAGAAGCAGGACATTGCCGATCCCGAGGTCATCCACCGTTTCGCAACGCTGGTCGGCGACCGCGAACGGTTGGATTACCTGTACCTGTTGACCTGCGCGGACATCGCCGGCACC
>JAFADB010000039.1 GCA_023425225.1 Pseudomonadota bacterium | reverse complement strand
CCCGCCGAAGCGGCTCCGACATAACGAAGCCCCGCGAACGGGGCTTCGTCTGCATTCTGGAGCGGGAAACGAGACTCGAACTCGCGACCTCAACCTTGGCAAGGTTGCGCTCTACCAACTGAGCTATTCCCGCATCGGAGGCCGGCATTCTACAGGGGACGTTTCGTTTGCGCCAGCCTTGCCGCGACGATTTTCCGCAAGTCCGCGTTCCGCGAAGGAGCGCAAGGCGCCGGCGCGCCCACGAAGCCGCACCCGGACTGAACGCCGCCGATCGCCTGACACGCGGCAACATATTCCCTCTGCATGGGGCGGAGATGATGGCCAACCTCTTGGATCGATCGCAGATCCGCCGAATCAGATCCGCCGAATCCGTCCCCGTGCATCGAGTCACCTTAGCGCAAGCCAGGCCCCATGTCGTCGCCGGCATCGCCACCGTCCTGATCCTGATGGCCATGCTGCACGTGTTGCTGGAGTTGCCCGCGCCGCGGGAGCGGGGCGCGACCGGATCGCAGATCCGGCTGGCGCTGCTGCCGCGCATCCATCCGGCCGAGCGACACGATGCGCCCCGGGCATCGCAGGCGAGGGCATCCGCCGTGCCCGCTCCGGCGGGGACGCGGCGGGTATCGACCTCGGCCGCGGCCCCCTCGCGGGTTCCGGCGGCCGCCGCCGAGCCGCTCGTCCACCGCCTCTACACCGCCGACGGCCGGGTGCGCATGGAGCAGGACATGGAGCCGTCGCAGCCACAACGCGCAGGTCGTGCCCCGGGATCGGTGGCCGCGGCCGGCCCGGAACCCGCCGGGCGGCTGATGGAGCGGGCCAGCCCCATTGACTACCGGCCGACCCGTTTCGACAAGGACTGGGCCAGCGACGGCAACCTGATGCAGGTGGCCGACCAGGCGCTGAGCCGTGCGATGAAGAAGCTCAAGCCTGGGTCGGGTGCATCGCCCGCGGAGGCCCGGCCGCCGCCAGACGTGCGTTTCAACCCGTCGTTGCACGAGCGCTCGGCCGACCTCGGCAGCGAGGCGACGGGCGACGCCTACAAGGCCGCGCCGATCGCCTTCGAGAAGGCACCCGATCTGCAGGGCGGCGCCAGCCGGCGGATCCGCCAGTCGCTGGGCGAGACGGAAAGCCGCTATGCGCGCTGCGGCGGCGAGCGGATCCGCGCGCTCCTGGCGCCGGCCTTGGTCCATCTGCAGGGGCTGGAGCGCGTCGAGCACGCGATGGGCAACGGTGCCGATCCCATCCGCGCCGCCAACCTGCTGCCGCGCGAGGCCGACAGCGCCTACGATCTTGCGCGCCGGGCGATCTGGTATGCGCAATCGAAGCTGGAAGCCTGCAGGTGAGCGTGGCGAAGGAACGGCTCCGACCGGCATCGGGAACCGAGACCAGGCGGTCGCGGCCGGCCGGGACCGGTGCCATCGGACGCCGGTTGCCCAGCCATCCAATACCGGGCACGGCAGGTTGATCAGAGCAGGCGAATCAGGATCGGCGCCACCATCACGTTGAGCAGGCCGGCCATCACCATCACCAGGCCGGCGATGGCACCTTCCTCGCTGCCGATCTCGCGGGCCTTGGCCACGCCCATGCCGTGCGCGCCCATGCCGAGCAGGGCGCCGCGCGCCATCGAGCTGCGCACCGGCAGGTAGCGCAGCACGACCTGTCCGACCAGCGATCCGCAGATGCCGGTCAGGATCACGAACACCGCGGTCAGCTCGGCCACGCCGCCGACCTCGTCGGAGACCTCCATCGCCAGCGGGGTGGTGATCGAGCGCGGGGTCAGGCTCAGCCGCAGGTCGCTGGACAGGTGCAGCAGCGTGGACAGGTACCACGCGCTGAGGATGGCCACGGTGCTGCCGACCGCCACGCCGGCGCCGAGGACCTTCCAGTTGCGCCGGATCAGCTCGCGCTGCTGGTAGATGGGAATGGCGAAGGCGACCGTGACCGGGCCCAGCATGGCCATCAGCCAGTGCGTGCCGCGCATGTAGTCGTGGTAGTTGGCGTGCAGCAGTACCGCCAGCGCCAGCAGCACCAGCGGCGAGAAGATCAGAGGCGAGGTCCAGGCGTTGTGGTAGCGCCGGTACAGCGCCTTGGCCAGGTAGTAGACGGCGATCGTCGCCACGCCCCAGAACACCGGCCAGCCCAGGCTCTGCACGAACTGGCGGAAGAACTCACTCTTCATCGCGGCGGCTCCAGCGATAGCACAGGTCCACGGTCAACGCGGTGCTGGCCATCACCAGCACCGTGCCGGCCAGCACCACCGCGACCAGCTTGATGCCGAGCCAACCGAGCATCTGCCGGTTGTCGAGCAGGATCATCGCCGCGGGAACGAAGAACAGCAGCATCTCCGCCAGCAGCCAGTCGGCGCCGCGCGTGAGCGCATGCGGCGAGAGCCAGTTGCGCAGCAGCAGCACCAGCAGCAGCGCCATGCCGAGGATGCCGGAGGGGACAGGCAGGTCGAATCGGCGCACCAGCCATTCGGCGGCAGCCCATACCACCACGATCAGGGCGATCTGGGCGATGCGGCTGCCGCGCAGCCGCCTGCGCGCGAGCGGCATCATCGGCCGCAGCACGGAACGTTCGGGAATATTCATGGAAGACTATATGCGACACTTTGTCGTATTAGTAAAATGAATTCTAAGAATTGTCAGGATTCGATAAAAGAATGGATATCCGGCAGCTGAAGTCGTTGGTCGAGGTCGTGCGCCGCGGCGGCTTTTCCGCGGCCGCCGAAAGCCTCAACGCCACCCAGCCCACGGTCAGCAAGACCGTGAAGCTGCTCGAGGACGAGGTCGGCCTGCCGCTGCTGGAGCGCTCGCGGCAGGGCGTGCGCCTGACCCAGGCCGGAGAGATCGTCTACCGGCGCGCGCTCACCCTGCTGGCCGAGCGCGACAGCCTGGAAGCCGAACTGGACGACCTGCGCGGCCTGCGTCGCGGCGAGCTGCACGTGGGCCTGCCGCTGCTGGGCAGCGACATCCTGTTCGCGCCGTTGTTCGCCGCCTACCGCGAGCGCTACCCGGGCGTGCAGCTGCGGCTGCTGGAACTGGGCAGCCAGGCGCTGGAGGACAGCCTGCGCGCCGGCGACGTCGAGCTGGCCGGCAGCCTGCTGCCGGTGGACGACGCGTTCGAATGGCAATCGGTGCGGCGCGAACCGATGGTGGTGGTGATGCCGCCGGGGCATCCGCTGGCCGGGCGCGACAGCGTCGGGCTCGATGCCCTGCACGACAGTGCCTTCATCCTGTTCGAGAAGGGCTTCGCGCTGAACCGGCGCATCGTCGCGGCCTGCCAGCAGCACGGTTTCATCCCGCGCGAGGTGGCGCGCAGCGGCCAGATCTCCTTCATCGCCGCGCTGGTGGCCGCGGGGATCGGCGTGGCGGTGCTGCCGCGGATGATCGCGCAGCGGCATGTGCACGGCCTGCCGATGGCGTTGCTCGACGAGCGCGAGCTGGTCTGGCACATGGCCCTGATCTGGCGCCGCGGCAGCTTCCTCTCGCACGCCGCGCAGGCGTGGCTGCAGCTGGCCAGCGAGCACGCCGCGCGGGTGCCGTGACGGGGGCGCATGCTCGCCCCACGGCATCTCCCTACATGCGGATCGTGTCGACCAGCAGCTTGATGTTCAGCACCACGATGAGGGCGGCGATGAGCCAGGCCAGCGCCAGCAGCCAGCGCGGCGTGGCCAGCGCGCCCATGCGCTTCCGGTCGGCGACGAAGTGCACAAGCGGGATCACCGCGAACGGCAGCTGCATCGACAGCAGCACCTGGCTGAACACCAGCAGCCGCGCCGTGCCGGCCTCGCCGTAGATCGCCGTCACCACCACCACCGGCACGATCGCCAGCCCGCGGGTGATCAGGCGCCGCAGCCACGGCGGGATGCGCAGGTGCAGGAAGCCTTCCATCACGATCTGCCCGGCCAGCGTCGCGGTGACGGTGGAATTGACGCCGGAGGCCAGCAGCGCCACCGCGAACAGCGTCGAGGCGATGCCCACGCCCAGCATCGGCGCCAGCAGTTCGTAGGCCTGCTCGATCTCGGCCACGTCGGTGCGGCCGTGCAGGTGGAATGCCGAGGCGGCCAGGATCAGGATGGCGGCGTTGACGAACAGCGCCAGGCTCAGCGCGATGGTGCTGTCGGTGACCGCCCAGCGCAGCGCGGAACGGCGGCCGGCGTCGGTGCGCGGATAGGCGCGCGTCTGCACGATCGAGGAATGCAGGTACAGGTTGTGCGGCATCACCGTCGCGCCGACGATGCCGATGGCCAGGTACAGCGCGCCGGGATGGGTGACGATCTCGGCGCGCGGGATGAAACCGGCCAGCACGTCGCTCAGTACCGGCGAGGCCATCACCATCTGCACCGCGAAGCACAGGAAGATCACCGTCAGCAGCGCGATGACGAACGCCTCCAGCCTGCGGAAGCCGCGGTTCATCAGATACAGCACCAGCAGCACGTCGACCATGGTGATGATCGCGCCGGTGAGCAGCGGGATGCCGAACAGCAGCTTCAGCGCGATCGCGGTACCGATCACCTCGGCCAGGTCGCAGGCCACGATCGCCGATTCGCACAGCAGCCACAGCACGATGTTGGTGCGCTTGCCGTAGCGCTCGCGGCAGGCCTGGGCCAGATCCATTCCGGTGGCGATGCCCAGGCGCGCGGCCAACCCCTGCAGCACGACCGCCATCAGGTTCGACAGCAGGATCACCGACAGCAGCAGGTAGCCGAACTGCGAACCGCCGGCCAGGTCGGTGGCCCAGTTGCCCGGGTCCATGTAGCCCACCGACACCATGTAGCCGGGGCCGACGAAGGCCAGCAGCTTGCGCCACCACGACCCATTGGCGGCCGGCACCGCGACGCTGGCATTCATGTCGCCCAGGCTGCGGTAGTTGTCGGAAGTGCCGCGATCGGGAAGCGGGGGCGAGGATTCTTTCATTTCGGGAGTTCCGGGGAACCGATGTAGTATATAGCAACAGCTATGAGTGAAAGCATTGGCAATTCGAGTCGGATGTACCGGATGGACCTGCATCGGCTTCATGAACGATCATCTGCGCATGCAGCAAGGAGCAGGATGGTGGGCAAAGAAGAAAAGGCGCAGCTTCCCGGTCTGGTGGACGCACGGCTCCACGTCGAGGGCTTCCGCCAGGTGCGCGAGGCGCGCCGGCTGGAACTGGTCGAGGACTACGTCGAGCTGATTTCCGACCTGTTGGCCGACGGCGGCGAGGCCCGCCAGGTCGACATCGCCGCACGCCTGGGCGTGGCCCAGCCCACCGTGGCCAAGATGCTCAAGCGCCTGGTCCAGGGCGGATGGGTGGTGCAGCGTCCGTACCGCGGCGTGTTCCTGACCCCGGAAGGCGAGGAACTGGCCGAGGCCAGCCGCCAGCGCCATCGGCTCGTGGAACAGTTCCTGCTGGCGCTCGGCGTGGACGCCGACACCGCGCGCCGCGACGCGGAGGGCATCGAGCACCACGTCAGCGATGCCACGCTGGCCGCCTTCGCCGACTTCGTGGAAAAGGCTCCGCCGCGTTGAGCGAGCGGCCTTCCGACACCACGGAGCCGGGCGACGTGGACGAGCATTGGATGCGCCATGCGCTGGCGCTGGCCGACCGTGCGCAGCACGAGTTCGACGAGATCCCGGTGGGCGCGGTGGTCGTCGGCGCGCAGGGCCAGCTGCTGGGCGAGGGCTGGAACCTCAACATCGCCAGCCACGACCCCAGCGCGCATGCCGAGATCGTGGCGATGCGCGAGGCGGGCAGGGCGCTGGGCAACCACCGCCTGGTCGGCTGCACGCTGTACGTCACCCTGGAGCCGTGCGCGATGTGCGCCATGGCGATCGTGCATGCGCGTGTGTCCCGGCTGGTCTATGCCGCCGGCGATCCGAAGACCGGCGCCTGCGGCAGCGTGTTCGACCTGCTGGGCGACCGGCGGCACAACCACCGCGTGCAGGTGACGGCCGGCGTGCTGGCGACGGAGGCCGGTACGCGCCTGAGCAACTATTTCCGCGCCAAGCGCGGACGGCCGCCGCTCGGCGAGCCGTAGCGCATGTGCGGTCCCGCCTGGTCCGACCGGCTGGGCTATCATCTATCGCCATCAATGCTGCCGCGCGCAGCCCGGAAGACAAGGCAAGCAAGAGTGGAAAACCATGCAGGCAACGACCGGCTGATCTGGATCGATCTGGAGATGACCGGCCTGGACACCGATCGCGATTCGATCATCGAGATCGCCACCGTCGTCACCGACGCCCAGTTGAACGTATTGGCCGAAGGCCCCGAGTTCGCCATTTCGCACCCGCTGGAAGCGCTGGAGGCGATGGACGAGTGGAACCGCAACCAGCATCGCCATTCCGGGCTCTGGCAGCGCGTGCTGGACAGCCAGGTGAGCCTGGAGCAGGCCGAGGCCCAGACCGTGGCGTTCCTGGCACAGTGGGTGAAGGCGGGCGCATCGCCGATGTGCGGCAACTCGATCTGCCAGGACCGCCGCTTCATGCACCGGCTGATGCCGCGGCTGGAACGCTACTTCCACTATCGCAACCTCGACGTCAGCACGCTCAAGGAGCTGGCGCGGCGCTGGGCACCGCAGGTCGCGGCCGGGATCGTCAAGCAGTCCTCGCACACCGCGCTCAGCGACGTGCACGACTCCATCGACGAGCTGCGCTACTACCGCAAGCACATGGCGGAGCTGGCGGGATGAGGCGTGCTCGCGCCGGATCAGCTCCGGCCGTATCAAGCGCTGGATTCGTACTGCCGGGGCGGTAAAAGCCGGGTTTGCCGGCTGCCATGGGCGCGGTCTGTGACCAGGATGCGTCATCGGCGGAGTCGGGGCGGGCTCAGAAAAAACCGTGGGGTTGGCGCAGCGCGCACGGGATATGGACCGACGCGTGATTGCCCTCCTGGGTGCGGCTTTCTGTCCTGCCCGGGCTACGCATTGAGGCGCACGCCGCGCGTTGGTGGGGCGCACAACGCAGAAGGCCGGCTCGGTGAGCCGGCCTTCGCGTTTGCCGCGGAGCTTTTCGAGGTTTCCGCAGGATCGCCGGCCGCGTGGTCTTCAGGCTGCGGCAGTGCCTCGCGCGCCGGATCAACCCTGTCCGGCGTCGTCCTGCGCGGGACGCTGCACATCCAGTGCCAGCGGCTTGTTGGCCGCGTTCTGCAGCTGGACCTGC
>JAFADB010000031.1 GCA_023425225.1 Pseudomonadota bacterium | reverse complement strand
TGTTCCCGATGGCCATCGCCACCGGCAACACCTTCGTGCTCAAGCCGTCCGAGCAGGACCCGATGGTGACCATGCGGCTGGTCGAGCTGGCGCTGGAGGCGGGCATCCCCAAGGGCGTGCTCAACGTTGTCCACGGCGGCGAGGAGGTGGTCAACGCCATTTGCGACCACCCGCACATCAAGGCGGTGTCGTTCGTCGGCTCCACCCGCGTGGGCACGCATGTCTACCACCGCGCCTCGCGGGCGGGCAAGCGCGTGCAATGCATGATGGGCGCCAAGAACCACGCCGTGGTGCTGCCGGACGCCAACAAGGAGCAGACCCTCAACGCGATGGTCGGCGCGGCGTTCGGCGCCGCCGGCCAGCGCTGCATGGCCGCCTCCACGCTGGTGCTGGTGGGCGAGGCGCGCGAGTGGATCCCCGACCTGGTGGCCAAGGCGAAGACGCTCAAGGTCAACGCCGGTACCGAAGCCGGCACCGATGTCGGCCCGGTGATCTCCTGCGCCGCACGTGAGCGGGTGGAAGGGCTGATCGCCTCCGGCATCGAGCAGGGCGCCACGCTGGAACTGGACGGGCGCAACCCGCAGGTCGCCGGCTTCGAGAAGGGCAACTTCGTCGGCCCGACGATCTTCTCCGGCGTGACCGCCGACATGCGCATCTACCAGGAGGAGATCTTCGGGCCGGTGCTGGTCGTCCTGGCGACCGAGACGCTGGACGAGGCCATCGCGCTGGTCAACGCCAACCCCAACGGCAACGGCACCGCGGTGTTCACCCAGTCCGGCGCGGCGGCGCGCCGGTTCCAGGAGGACATCGACGTCGGCCAGGTCGGCATCAACGTGCCGATCCCGGTGCCGGTGCCGCTGTTCTCGTTCACCGGTTCGCGCGCCTCCAAGCTCGGCGACCTCGGCCCGTACGGCAAGCAGGTGGTCACCTTCTACACCCAGACCAAGACCGTCACCGCACGCTGGTTCGACGACTCCACGCTGGGCCACGGCGTCAACACCACCATCAGCCTGAAATGAGCGCGCGGAAGCGACCGCATGGACATCATGAACACTACTGACACCCCTCCGTTCGGCCTGACCGAAGAGCAGGCCGCCTTCCGCGAGGCCGCACGCGATTTCGCCGCCGCCGAGCTGGCCCCGAACGCCGCGCACTGGGATGCCGAAGGCATCTTCCCCAGGGACGTGATCGCCCGCGCCGGCGAGCTCGGCTTCTGCGGCATCTACTCGCCTGAGGACGCCGGCGGCATCGGCCTGACGCGGCTGGACGCGGCGCTGATCTTCGAGGAACTGTCGGCGGCCGATCCGTCCACCGCCGCCTACATCAGCATCCACAACATGGCCACCTGGATGCTGGTGAGCTGGGCCGGTGAGCGCGTGCGCGGCGAATGGGCCGCACGCATGACCAGCGGCGAGAAACTCGGCTCCTACTGCCTGACCGAGCCGGGCGCCGGTTCCGATGCCGCCTCGCTCAAGACCCGCGCGGTGCGCGACGGCGAGCACTACGTCATCGACGGCAGCAAGGCCTTCATCTCCGGCGCCGGCGCCACCGACATGCTGATCGTCATGGCACGCACCGGCGGCGAGGGCGCGCGCGGCATCAGCGCCTTCGCGGTGCCGGCGGACCTGCCGGGCATCGAGTACGGCAAGAAGGAGGAGAAAATGGGCTGGAACAGCCAGCCCACCCGCACCATCGCCTTCACCGGCGTGCGCGTGCCGGCCGACCACCTGCTGGGCAGCGAGGGCGAGGGCTTCCGCATCGCCATGAAGGGCCTGGACGGCGGCCGCATCAACATCGCCGCCTGCTCGCTGGGCGCGGCGCAGGGCGCGCTGGACGCCGCGCGCGGCTACCTGCGCGAGCGCAGGCAGTTCGGCAAGGCGATCGGCGAGTTCCAGGCGCTGCAGTTCAAGCTGGCCGACATGGCCACCCAGCTGGTGGCCGCGCGGCAGATGGTGCACACCGCCGCGCGTAAGCTCGATGCCGGCAGCGCCGATGCCACCGTGTGGTGCGCCATGGCCAAGCGCTTCGCCACCGACGCCGGCTTCGCGGTGTGCAACGACGCGCTGCAGCTGCACGGCGGCTATGGCTACATCCGCGAGTACCCGGTCGAGCGCCTGCTGCGCGACAGCCGCGTGCACCAGATCCTCGAGGGCACCAACGAGATCATGCGCGTCATCGTCGCGCGCCACCTGCTCAACACCGAAGAGGAACTTCGATGAACGACTACCGCGGCCGCGACTGGGCCGGACTGAAGCTCGACGTCGATGGCCACACGGCCATCGTCACCCTGTCCAATCCGCCGGCCAACACCTGGACCGTACACAGCCTGGCGGCGCTGCGCGGACTGGTGCAGGCGCTGGACGCGGACCGCGACATCTACGCGCTGGTGGTGACCGGCGAGGGACCGAAGTTCTTTTCCGCCGGCGCCGACCTGAAGCAGTTCGCCGGTGGCGACAAGGCTGTCGCGCGCGAAGCGGCGCGCCGCTTCGGCGAGGCCTTCGAGACCTTGAGCGCGTTCCGCGGCGTGTCCATCGCCGCGATCAACGGCTACGCCATGGGCGGCGGCCTGGAATGCGCGCTGGCCTGCGACCTGCGCATCGCCGAGGAACACGCGCAGATGGCGCTGCCGGAGGCGAGCGTCGGCCTGCTGCCGTGCGCCGGCGGCACCCAGAACCTGCCGCGCCTGGTGGGCGAGGGCTGGGCCAAGCGGATGATCCTGCTCGGCGAGCGCGTCGATGCGGCCACCGCGCTCGGGATCGGCCTGGTCGAGGCGGTGGTGCCCAGCGGCCAGGGCCGGGCGCAGGCGCTGGAGTGGGCGGCGCGCGCGGCGCGGCAGAGCCCGACCAGCGTGGCCGCCTGCAAGAAGCTGGTGCAGGCCACCCGCTGGCAGAGCCATGCGGCCTCGCTGCTGGGCGAGCGCGAGGCCTTCGTCGACCTGTTCGACAGCGCCGACCAGGTCGAGGGCGTCGGTGCCTTCCTGGAGAAGCGCGAACCGCAGTGGAAGAACGCATGAACGACGAAGCATCCGCGGCCGCGATGCCGGTCGTCTTCGAGGAACGCCCGGCTGGCGATGGCCGCCGCATCGGCATCGCCACGCTCAATGCACCGAGGACGCTCAACGGCCTGTCGCTGGCGATGGCGCACCTGCTGGACGACCGCCTGCAGGCCTGGGCCGCCGATGCCGGGATCGCCCTGGTGATCCTGCAGGGTGCCGGCGAGAAAGCGTTCTGTGCCGGCGGCGACCTGCAGGCGCTGTACCGCAGCATGCGCGAGTACCAGGCCGGCGGCAGCAGCGACATCGGCGACAATCGCTATGCCAGCGAGTTCTTCCAGGTCGAGTACCGGCTCGACTACCGCATCCACACCTATCCCAAGCCGCTGCTGTGCTGGGGCCACGGCATCGTCATGGGCGGCGGCATCGGCCTGATGGCCGGCGCCAGCCACCGGGTGGTCAGCGAGCGCTCGAAGCTGGCGTTTCCCGAGATCGGCATCGGCCTGTTCCCCGACGTCGGTGGCAGCTGGCTGCTGCATCGCGTGCCCGACCGCGCCGGCCTGTTCCTGGCGCTGACCGGCGCGCCGCTGGGCGCCGGCGATGCCATCCATGCCGGCATGGCCGACCACTACGTTCCAGAGGCGCAACGCGCCGCGGTTTATGAGGCCATCGTCCTGGCCGACTGGAGCGGCGATGCCGCGATCGATCGCGTGCGCCTGTCGGCGCTGCTGCGCGGATTCGCCGGCCGGCCGGACATCGGCCCGCTGCAGCGCCATCGGCAGTGGATCGCCGATACCCACGCACAACCGGACCTGCAGCGGGTGGTCGCCACCATCCTGGCGCTGGACGACGAGGACCCGTGGCTGGCCAACGCCCGGCAGGCCCTGGCCGCCGGCGCACCCGGCTCGATGCGCCTGGCCTACGAACTGCAGCGGCGGGCGGCGAGCGCCTCGCTGGCCGACGTGTTCCGGATGGAATACGTGGTGGCGCTGCATTGCGCGGCGCACGGCGATTTCGCCGAGGGCATCCGTGCGCTGCTGATCGATAAGGACCGCCAGCCGCACTGGAACCCGGCTACGCTGGAGCAGGCCAGCGCCGACTGGGCCGAGGCCTTCTTCGCGCTGCCGTGGCCTTCGTCGGCCCATCCGCTGGCCGACCTGGGCACGACATCCGCTTTCCACGGGAGGACGCACGCGTGAGTACGATCGCTTTCATCGGCCTGGGCAACATGGGCGGGCCGATGGCCCTGAACCTGATCAAGGCCGGGCACCGCCTGCGCGTCTACGACATCAACGGCACCGCGGTCACCGCCGCGGTGGAGGCCGGCGCATCGGCCGCGGCCGGCACCGCCGACGCGGTGGACGGCGCCGAGGTGGTGATCTCGATGCTGCCGGCGAGCCGCCATGTCGAGGGGCTGTACCTGGGCGAGGACGGGCTGCTGGCGAAGATCGCGCCCGGCACGCTGGTGATCGACTGCAGCACCATCGCCCCGGCCGCCGCGCGCAAGGTCGCCGCCGCGGCGCAGGCGCGCGGGCTGGACATGCTCGACGCACCGGTTTCCGGCGGCACCGCCGGCGCGGCCGCCGGCTCGCTGACCTTCATCGTCGGCGGTGAGGAGAAGACGCTTGAACGCGCCCGCCCGCTGCTGGAGGCGATGGGCAAGAACATCTTCCACGTCGGCGAGAGCGGTGCCGGGCAGGTGGCAAAGATCTGCAACAACATGGCGCTGGGCGTGATCATGGCGGTGACCGGCGAGGCCATCGCCCTCGGCGTCGCCCACGGCCTGGACCCGAAGGTGCTGTCGCAGATGATGGCCGTGAGCACCGGCCGCAGCTGGGCCACCGAGGTCTGCAATCCGTGGCCGGGCGTGCTGGAGAACGCACCGGCCTCGCGCGGCTACAGCGGTGGCTTCGGCAACGACCTGATGCTCAAGGACCTGGGCCTGGCCGCGGAGGCGGCGACCGGGGTGGGCGCCTCGGTTCCGCTGGGGGAACTCGCGCGCAACCTGTACGCCATGAACAGCAATGCCGGCAACGGCGGGCTGGACTTCTCCAGCGTGGTCAGGCTGTTCGTCCGCAGCTGAGGTCCGCAGCCGGAACCTGAACCGTTTGGAAAACGGCCCGCGATCGCTGGCCGTTTCCGGATTTTGTAACGAAAAAGCAACAGTGCATGCATTAACGTCGGCTTCACAGGGGGCATTCCGATGCGGAGGCCTTATGGAATCCAGGACAGAGCATCTGGCGGACCAGGCGGGGGCCGAGTTGCTGGCCAGTTATCGCACCCATGGCAGGAGTGCCACTTTCTGGGACGACTACCAGCGCATCCTCGAGCGCATGGCCGCGCTTGACGGGGGCAAGGCACGCACGGCCAACCGGTTGGCCAACATCGCCGAGCAACTCGGCGTGGTGGAGAAGGCGCTGCAGGTGTGACAGACGCCTGGGCGGACCGGCCGGGATGCCGTGCCGGTCCGCCGGGAAGAGCCACCGCATTCAGCGCCGTGCGGCCGCGTCGACCGGGGACCACGCGAACGTGACCAGACTCTTGCCGGGCATGCGATAGGCGAACACGATGCCGTCGTCCGCGCGTACCTGCACCGTCTGCGGGGTGGCGGCCGAATTGGCCACCAGCAGCACTAACGAGCCATCGTCGACGTTGCGGAACGCCACGTTGTCCAGTTGCGCGGCCTGCGTGTCCGTGGAATCGATGCGCTCGGCCGCCGGCCGCACGAAGCGGCTGGCATGGGCCAGCACGTAGTACTCGTCGTTGCGGGTGATCTTGCCGTCGCGCGTGTCGATGGTGACCACGCCGCTGCAGGTGTCGCAGCCGCCGGCGTGCGGGCCGCGGTCCTGGTCCAGCGCCAGGTTCCAGAACAGCACGCCGCGGGCGTGGTGGCGCACCGGCTGGATCAGCATGCGCCGGGCGATCAGGGTCATGCCGCCGCTGCGGATCGGCTCCCAGGTGCCGCCCGAGCACTCGGTCATGTAGGCATCCTTGTCGGGGAAGGCCGCGTGCACCACGTCCTGCGCCGCCGGCTCGCCCTCGTAGCAGTGCCAGGCCACCGCGTCCACGTAGCGCCCGGCCAGCGGGTCGCGCAGCATGGCCAGCGGCTCTTCCGGCTTGTCCCAGTTGTGGTCCCAGTCGAACAGCAATGGCGCCTCGGCGCCGCGCGCGGCCAACAGCGGTCCCAGGTGGCGGCCGATCAACTGCGCGCGCTCGGGGGCGTTGAGGCGCATGCCCGGGTAGTCGGCCGGTTCGAAGTCCGGTTCGTTCTGCACGGTCAGTGCGAAGATCGGGATGCCCTGGTCGCGGTAGGCATCGACATAGCGCAGCAGGTAGCGGGCGAAGGCGTCGTAGTACTGCGGCCGCAGGCGCCCCTGCACCAGGCTGTCGTTGTCCTTCATCCACGCCGGTGCGCTCCAGGGCGAGGCCATGACCTTCAGCTGCGGATTGATCGCCAGCGCCGCCCGCGTCACCGGGATCACGTCGTCACGGTTGGCGTCGATGCTGAAGTGCCGGAGTTCCGGGTCGGGCCTGCCGTCCGGCGGATCGTCCAGGCTGTAGTGCGAG
This sequence comes from Pseudomonadota bacterium, assembly GCA_023425225.1. GTDB lineage: Bacteria > Pseudomonadota > Gammaproteobacteria > Xanthomonadales > Xanthomonadaceae > MMGLT7. Next base: position 10,147 of record JAFADB010000031.1, on the reverse strand, counting down.
CGCGAGAAGTCCGAGGCGCCGATGGTCAGGCGGGTGAACGACAGCCCGAGCCCGCCATCGCGGCCGAACAGTTCGCGCAGCAACCGGTCGCGCGCATCGGCCTGCAATGCATGGGTGAACAGCCAGGCCGAGGCATCGGTGATGGACGCACCGAACCCGACCATGGCCTGGCCACGGCTGCCCGTATCGACCTCGATCGCGACCGCCGGGGCCGCCTCGTCGCCGGCAACGACCTCGACCGGTGCCAGCCTGGACGCGCCGTCGGCGGTGGTGAGCCAGGCCTGGACGGGCGCGGTGGGGGACTGCTTCGGTGCGGCCGTCGCGCAGGCAGACAGCGCGAGCAGCAGTGCGGGCAGCAAGATCATCGGCACGCGGCAGCGGTTCATCGCGCATCACCGTCGGAGGCAGGATGGGGCGTCCATCTAGGCACGAATCGGCGCAGTTTCCATGCTGCATCGCGATAAGCGGGGAGCGAACGGCGGGCCGGAATCGTTGCGGAATAACGCCTTGCCCGCACGCGCACCCGCCGCCGCGGGGAAAGTTTGACAGTGCGCCCCGGGCTCATTAAGACAGCGCTGTCATAACGAGCTTGGAGGGAGCTCATGTACAACGTCTTCGCGTCGGCGGGGCGTGCCGCGCACCTGTGCCCGGCACCCCGCAAACGCCAGCTGGCCATGGCGTGCTGCCTGTCGCTGGCCATCACCGCCATCACCGCAAATGCCCAGGACGCGGCGCAGTCCGCGCGCGGCGTTCCGCAGGATCCGACCACGCTCGATACGGTCACCGTCACCGGCATCCGCCACAGCATCGAGACCTCGGTGGAGACCAAGAGCGAATCGACCTCAATCGTCGAGGCGATCTCGGCCGAGGACATCGGCAAGCTGCCCGACATCAGTATCGCCGACTCGATCTCGCGCCTGCCCGGCATCGCCACCCAGCGGGTGGACGGTCGCTCGCAGGTGATCAACATCCGCGGCATGTCCGAGCAGTTCGTCGGCACCACGCTCAACGGCCGCGAGCAGGTCAGCACCGGCGACAGCCGCGGCGTGGAGTTCGACCAGTACCCGGCCGAGCTGATCAACGCGGTGACCGTGTACAAGACCGCCGACGCCGCGGTGATCGGGCAGGGCCTGTCCGGCACGGTGGACCTGCAGACCATCCGTCCGCTGGACCTGGGCGAGCGCCGCATCGTGGTCACCGGCAACGGCGAGCGCAGCTCGCTCGGCAACCTGAGCAGCGACGGCGACGACACCGGCTACCGTGCCAGCGCGTCCTACGTGGACCAGTTCGCCGGCGACACCATCGGCATCGCGGTGGGCGTGGCGCGGCTGAATTCGCCGTTCCAGGAGAAGCACTACAAGGAATGGTGGTGGGCCGACACCGATGCCTGGGACGCGCCGCAGCCAGGCAAGCCGGCCGGCGCGGTGGCGCTGCAGGGGTCGGAAGCCTGGGTGAAGTCGCGCGACCTGACCCGCGACGGCATGATGGCGGCGTTCGAGTTCAAGCCCAACGAGCACTTCCACAGCCTGCTGGACGTGTACTGGTCCAAGTTCAAGCAGGACGAGGTGACCCACGGCACGATGTGGTCCGACGATCCGTGGTTCACCAACGCCGACGGCGGCCAGGTGGGCTACCGCGACATCGAGACCGTCGATCGCAACGGCGTGCCGGTGATCGTGCGCGGCACGCTGACCGGCGCCCAGCCGGTGATCCGCAACGACAGCAACAACCGCGAGGACAAGCTGCTCTCGGCCGGCTGGACCAACACCCTCAGCCTGGACCCGCTGACGCTGTCGCTGGACCTGAACTACTCGCGTGCCGAGCGCCGGCAATCGCAGCTGGAGACCTATGCCGGGTTGCTGGGGCTGCAGGACATCGGCTTCGACATCCCGGTGAGCGCGGGCTACGGCCGCTACACGCTGCCGAATCTGGCCGATCCCGGCAGCGTGTACCTGTGGGATCCGCAGAACTGGGGCCACGACGGGCGCCTGGAGAACTCCTGGCAGAAGGACGAGATCAAGGCCGGCCGCCTGCAGTTGAACTACGTGGTCGATACCGCGATCGTGCGCAGCTTCGACGTAGGCGTGAACGTCAACCGGCGCAGCAAGGACAAGCGCGCCGACGTCTACTTCGCCGACCTGCCGGGACGCACGCCGACATTGGTCGACCCCTCGCTGCTGTATTCGCCGACCTCGCTGGGCTTCGTCGGCATCGGAGGCCTGCTCAGCTTCGATCCGCGCGCGTTGCTGGGCCGCTACTACGACGTGCACCTGTCCGAGAGCAACGACGACCTGCGCAAGGACTACGTGGTCGAGGAGGACGTCAACACCTTCTTCGTCCGCGCCAACATCGACATGGACCTGGGCGAGCGGGTACGCCTGCGCGGCAACGCCGGCCTGCAGTACATCAGCACCGACCAGTCCTCCACCGGCTTCAATGCCAACAACGACCAGGTGGTCGGCGCGCAGACGCTGGGCGCACGCTACCACGACGCGCTGCCGAGCCTGAACCTGGTGTTCGACTTCGGCGACGGCTGGATGGCGCGCCTGGGTGCGGCCAAGCAGCTGATGCGCCCGCCGATCAACTACCTCAGCGCCGATGCCAGCGCCGCGGTCGACCTGACCACGCGCGAGTGGAGTGGCAGCGGCGGCAACCCGATGCTGGAGCCGTACCGCGCCGACTCGTTCGACCTGTCGCTGGAGAAATACTTCGGCTCGGCCAGCTACGTCAGCCTGGCGCTGTTCCACAAGAAGCTGGATACCTACATCTACCGGCAGAACCTGCGCTGGGACTTCAGCGGCTACGACGACGATGGCGTCACCCCGATCTCCAACATCGGCAACTTCAGCACCTGGGCCAACGGCACCGGCGGCTACATGCGCGGCGTGGAAGTGGCCGCCACCGTGACCGGCGACGTGGTCTCCGAGGCGCTGGACGGCTTCGGCATCCAGCTCAACGGCTCCTATACCGAGTCCTCGATCGACCCGGATCCCAACGACGACTCGGCCGGCACCGACACCATCCCCGGCCTGTCCAAGGTCGTAGCCAACGCCACGCTGTTCTACGAGAAGCACGGCTTCGGCGCGCGTGTCAGCCAGCGCTACCGCGACGGCTACCGCGGCGAGTACGGCTCGCTGTTCGGCCAGCGCAGCTACCGCAACACGCTCAGCGAACGCGTGACCGACCTGCAGCTGAGCTACGACTTCCCGGACGGCAGCCGGCTCAAGGGGCTGTCGCTGATGTTCCAGGTCAACAACGTCACCAACGAGCCGTTCCGCACCGTGGTCAGCGAAGGCACCGGCACCGGGCTGTTCCTGCCGGAGGAATACACCGAGTACGGACGGCAGTACCTGCTGGGCTTCAGCTACCGGCTGTAGGCGTTGCGCGAGGGCAGGGAAGGGCGGGCCTGCCTTTCCCCGAGGAAACCGCGGCGCCGTGTTCGCGCCGCCGAGCGAAGGAGAAACACGTGAAGAAGACGGGTGCGATCGTTCTGGGACTGGGAGGCTGCATCGCGGCCGCGATGGCGGCGACGGCGGCGCCTGCCGCGAAACCGCGTGGCCACCTGGCCGACTGGCCGGCGCTGCGCAGTGCGGTGGCGCGCGACGACGCGCTGGAGGCGCGGGTGGCGCAGATCCTCGCCTCGATGACGCTGGAGCAGAAGATCGGCCAGATGACTCAGCCGGAGATCAAGTCGATCACGCCCGAGCAGGTGCGGCAGTACTACATCGGCTCGGTGCTCAACGGCGGCGGTTCCTGGCCGGGCATGGACAAGCATGCCCCGGTCGGAGCGTGGGTCGAGCTGGCCGACCGCTACCACCAGGCGTCCATGTCCACCGACGCGGCCACGCCGATCCCGGTGATCTGGGGCACCGACGCGGTGCACGGCCACAGCAACGTGTATGGCGCGACGATCTTCCCGCACAACATCGGCCTGGGCGCCGCGCACGATCCGCAGCTGATCGGCCGGATCGCCAGGGCCACCGCGCAGTCCACCCGCGCCACCGGCGTCACCTGGGCCTTCGCGCCGACCGTGGCGGTGGCGCAGAACGCACGCTGGGGCCGCACCTACGAGAGCTTCTCCTCGCAGGGGGCGCTGGTGCACGACTATGCGGTGGCCTACGTCGAAGGCATGCAGGGCGAACTCAAGGGCGAGGGCGACGTGGTCGCCACCGCCAAGCACTTCATCGGCGACGGCGCCACCGACCAGGGCAGGGACCAGGGCAACGCGCTGGTGCCGCTGGATGAGATGGTCAACGTGCATGGCCAGGGCTACTACGGTGCCATCGAGGCCGGGGTGCAGACGGTGATGGCCTCGTTCAACAGCTGGAACGACGTCGCCGCCGGCAAGGACTACGGCAAGATGCACGGCAGCCACGACCTGCTGACCGTCGCGCTCAAGCAGAAGATGGGCTTCGACGGCTTCGTCATCTCCGACTGGAACGGCATCGCGCAGGTGCCCGGCTGCAGCAACGCCAGTTGCCCGCAGGCGATCAACGCCGGCGTGGACATGGTGATGGTGCCCGACGAATGGCAGGACTTCATCGCCAACACCCTGCGCCAGGTGCAGGAGGGCCAGATCCCGCTGTCGCGCATCGACGATGCGGTCAGCCGCATCCTGCGGGTGAAGCTGCGCGCGGGGCTGTTCGAGCACAAGCCCTCCGACAGCCGCCACGCCGGCGATCCGGCCGCGCTGGTGCACCGCGAGCTCGCGCGCAAGGCGGTGGCCGAGTCGCTGGTGCTGCTGAAGAACGAGGGCGCGGCGCTGCCGCTCAAGCGCGGCCAGCGCGTGCTGGTGGTGGGCAAGGGGGCCGACAGCATCTCCAACCAGACCGGCGGCTGGTCGCTGACCTGGCAGGGCACCGACAACGACAATGCCGACTTCCCCAATGCCGATTCCATCCTCGCCGGCCTGCGCGAGGCGCTGGGTGCCGACCATGTCGCCTACAGCGAGGACGGGCAGGGCATTGCCGGCACGGACCACGACGTGGTGGTGGCGGTGATCGGCGAGACGCCCTATGCCGAGACCAACGGCGACATCGTCGCCTCCGACACGCTCACCCACAGCCGCCGCCATCCCGAGGACCTGGCGGTGCTGGAGGCGGCCGCCGCCGGCGGCAAACCGGTGGTCACGGTGTTCCTGTCCGGCCGGCCGCTGTACGTCAACGACCTGCTCAACCTGTCGCAGGCCTTCGTCGCCGCCTGGCTGCCCGGCACCGAGGGCAAGGGCGTGAGCGACGTGCTGGTGGCCGCGGCCAATGGCCGCCCCGCGCACGACTTCCGCGGCCGGCTGAGCTTCCCCTGGCCGAACGTGGCCTGCCCGGCGCCCAGCGACAGGCCCGATCCGCAGCACCCGCCGCTGTTCGCGGTCGGCTACGGGCTGGACTACCGCGGCGGCAAGGCCGTCGGCCGGCTCGACGTCGATGCACGCGAGAACTGCGGCACGCCCACCGAACTGCCGATCTTCAACATGGCCGCCATCGCGCCGTTCGCCCTGCACGTGGCGGCCGGCGACGCCGAGCAGCCGCTGGGTTCGGATCTCAACAGCACGCTGCAGTTCCCGCAGGGCAAGCCGGCGCTGCGCGTGAGCACCGTGCAGGTCAACACCCAGCAGGATGCCAAGCGCGTCGCCTGGCAGGCGCCGGGGCGCCTGTTCGCGCGCAATCCGGCCCGCAACAACCTCGCCTCGATGGAGAAGGCCGACGGCGCGCTGCAGTTCGACGTGGTGGTGAACACGCCGCCGCGCTCGGCGGTGACGCTGGCCATGGAATGCGGCAAAGGCTGCGGCGCGGACGTCGACCTGCGCGACACGCTGACCGGCTTCGCGCCCGGCAGCAGGCACACGGTCAAGGTGCCGCTGGCCTGCTTCGCCCGGCGCGGGCTGGACCTGGGCGGCGTCGAGGTGCCTTTCAGCATCGGCGCCGACGCGCCGTTCGATGCGGCCTTCACCAACATCAAGGTGGTGGCCGGCGCGGCCCGCGACGCCGACGCGGTCGACTGCGGCCGCTAGCGCCTACGCACGGCCTGGCTCCGTTCCCCCCGGTGAACACGGGGCGGAACGGATGCGCATGCCGCCTCCATCCGGATCCACCAGGAGATCCACATGCAGCTTCCGGTTCTGGACATCGCCATCGTGCTGGTCTACCTGGCCGGCATCTTCGTGCTGGCGCAATGGGTCTCGCGCGAGAAGGCCGGCCACAGCAAGAGTGCCGAGGACTATTTCCTGGCCAGCAAGTCGCTGCCGTGGTGGGCGATCGGCGCCTCGCTGATCGCGGCCAACATCTCCGCCGAGCAGATCATCGGCATGGCCGGCTCCGGCTATGCCATCGGCCTGGCGATCGCCTCGTACGAGTGGATGGCGGCGTTGACGCTGCTGATCGTCGGCAAGTTCTTCCTGCCGATCTTCCTGCGCAACCGCATCTACACGATGCCGCAGTTCCTGCAGCAGCGCTACGGCAACCGCATCCGCACGCTGATGGCGGTGTTCTGGCTGGGCCTGTACGTGTTCGTCAACCTGACCTCGATCCTGTGGCTGGGTTCGATCGCGGTGGCGCAGGTCACCGGCATGGGGCAGATGCCGGCACTGGTGCTGATGGGCCTGTTCGCGCTGGCCTACCAGCTGTACGGGGGACTGAAGGCGGTGGCGCTGACCGACATCGTGCAGGTCAGCCTGCTGGTGATGGGCGGCTTGCTGGTCACCGGGCTGACCTTGAACGCGATCGGCGACGGCGCGGGCATGCTGGCCGGGTTCGGCACGCTGTGGCGCGAGCATCCCGAACACTTCCAGATGATCCTTTCGCGCGACAACCCGTTCTACAAGGACCTGCCGGGCCTGAGCGTGCTGATCGGCGGGCTGTGGATCATGAACCTGAGCTACTGGGGCTTCAACCAGTACATCATCCAGCGCGCACTGGCCGCCAGGGACATCGGCGAGGCGCAGAAGGGCGTGATGTTCGCCGCCTTCCTCAAGCTGCTGATGCCGCTGGTGGTGGTGGTGCCGGGCATCGCTGCGGTGGTGCTGGCGCCGGGCCTGGCCAAGCCCGACCAGGCCTATCCGACGATGATGACGCTGCTGCCCACCGGCGTGCTGGGCCTGGTGTTCGCCGCACTGGTGGCGGCGATCGTGGCGTCGCTGGCCTCCAAGATCAATTCGGTGGCCACCATCTTCACCCTGGACTTCTATGCCAAGTGGCGCCCGCAGGCCGAGCAGAAACAGCTGGTGCGGGTGGGGCGGATCGCCGCGTTCGTCGCGGTGGTGCTGGCGATCCTCGCCGCGCGGCCGCTGCTGGGCGGGTTCGACCAGGCCTTCCAGTACATCCAGGAATACACCGGCTTCTTCACCCCGGGCATCGTGGTGATCTTCATGCTGGGCCTGTTCTGGAAGCGGGCCAACGAGGCCGGCGCGCTGGCGGCGGCGATCGGTTCGTTCGCGCTGTCGGTGGTGCTCAAGCTGGCCTGGCCGGCGCTGCCGTTCATCGACCGCGTCGGGCTGGTGTTCGTGCTGTCGCTGCTGCTGGCGGTGGGCGTGTCGCTGGCGACGCCGGCCGCGCCGGGCCGCGACCTGATCCGCACCGACGATGTCGGCTACGGCACGCCGATGAGCTTCAACATCGGCGCCGTGGGCGTCATGGCCATCCTGGTGGCGCTGTATGCCGTGTTCTGGTGAGGCGCCGGCCGCGGCCGGACGCGTCGAGGCTGGGCGCGGCTCAGGGCAGGGGACCGGCGGCCTGCGCTGCGTCCGTGTCCGCCTCGGCACGTTGCTGGCGGATGTAGCGCGCGATCTCGTCGAAGGTCGCCACCCAGTAGATGTCGCGGTGCGCCGCCAGATGGTCCAGCAGCGCCCCGTGGGCGTCCGTGGACACGGCCAGGTAGTCCGCGCCGATGCCGTGGAAGGTGAGGCTGACCAGCGTTCCCCGGCGCGCGCCCTGCTCGACCCGGTCGATGAGGTACCTGCCATCGACGCCGACCGGAGCCTCGAAGGGAACCGCGGCAAGATCAAGCGCCTGCATGTCGTCCACCAGCGCGCCATCGCCGAGCTTGATCGCGGCGAAGGCCGGCGCCACCGGTGCGACGTAGTCCTGGCCGGCGGCCATCGCATCCCCGCAGGGCACGGTGAAGGTGCGCCGCGAGCGTCCGTCCAGCGCGTGCAGCAGGGTATTGGCCAGCAGCACCTGGTCGCGCATCTGCTCGGCGCTGGTGGTATCGAGGTCGCGCTGCGGTTCGACCCAGTCGCGGTCCGGCAACGAACCGGAGCACTGGTGGAACAGCGTGTGGTTGCCGAGTTCGTGGCCGTCCCGTGCGGCGCGCCACCACTCGTCGATGCGCCGCCAGACCTCGTCGCGTGACAACGGAAGGTAGAAGCTGGCCTTGAATCCATGCCTTTCCAATGCAGGGATCGCGTTGTCGAGCTGGGAATCCAGCCCGTCGTCGTACGCGAGGCTGACCGCGGCCTTCCTGCCGTCGGGCCAGGTGAACGGCAATCCAGGTGCCGCGTGCGCCGGCAGCGGGGTGGCCAGGAACAACAGCAACGTCGACAGCGCCAGCTTCATCGCGGCCCCTCCCGGTTTCCCGCTTTCGCGGACTTTCGCATGCCGTGCGGGCGCGGGCCAGTGCGCCGACGGAAGCGCTGCTGCAGGCATCCGCACAATGCCCATTCGGGTCAGGGATCGCAGGCGTGGTTCCAGCTCCGGCACGACGCATCGCCGGAGACCGGCCTTGATTCCGCGGGATGCGCTACCTACAGTTCCCGGCGGCCCGAGGTACGTGCCGGAACGTTGCGGGCCATCGCGCGGCAATGCGCGTTGGAACCGCCGAATGGAAATGCATGAGGCTCGGGATGAATCAGCTTCGCAACAGGAACGGCACCATGCGTAGCCGGATGGAAGATGTCGCCGCCGCGGCCGGGGTGTCGATGAAGACCGTCTCGCGCGTGGTCAACAACGAGCCCAACGTCCGCGAGGAGATGCGCCAGCGCGTGCTGCGCGCGATCGAGCAGCTGCAGTACAAGCCCAACTTCTCCGCCCGCAGCCTGGCCGGGCAGCGTTCCTACGTGATCGCGCTGGTGTACAACAATCCCTCGCGCAACTACCTGATGGAGATCCAGAGCGGCATGCTCGATGCCTGCCGGGCCAGCCACTACAGCCTGGTGCTGGCACCCGTCAGCTCGCACAAGGCGAAACGCCCCGACGACCTGCAGGCGGTGTTCGAGAACTTCTCGCCCGACGGCGTCGTGCTGATCCCGCCGCTGACGGACGACGCCAACGTCATCGACTTCCTGGAAGCGCATGGCACGCCGTTCGCCTGCATCGCGCCCAAGCACCCGGACCGGCGCATCGGCGCGATGATGGAGGAGACTGCGGCAGTACGCGAACTGGTCAACGGGGTGATCGCCCTGGGCCATCGGCGCATCGGCCACATCAAGGGACCTCCGGCGCACGGCGCCTGCCAGTGGCGCTACAAGGGCTACCGGCAGGCGCTGGAGGACAACGGCATCGGCCTCGATCCGACGCTGATCGTCCAGGGCGCGTTCTCGTTCGAATCGGGGATCACGGCGGCCAACGAACTGCTCGATCTTCCCGATCCGCCCACCGCGATCTTCGCCGCCAACGACGACATGGCCGCCGGCGTCATCCGCGCGGCGTTCGAGCGCGGCCTGCGCATTCCGCGCGACCTGTCGGTGTGCGGCTTCGACGATACGCCGATCGCGCGCCACATCTATCCGGCGTTGAGCACGGTGCAGCAGCCGACCGCGGAGATGGGGCGGGTGGCGACGATGCAGCTGCTGGAGCGGATGCGCGCGGCCGATGCCGGCGCCATGGTGCATGTCGGCCACACGGTCGTGTTCCGCGAATCCACCGCCAAGCCGCGCCGCTGAGGCGCCGCCGCAGGGCGCGCGCGACACCTGCGGGCCTTCCGCCGATCTGCGCTTCCTGGCCATCGACCGCGCTGACGTCCGGGCCGCTTTCCGGTCGGGCGAGCATGGCCGGTCGGCCACCCCGCGGTGGCGCACTTGCGCATTCGGCTCGCTGCATCGCAACACCGAAACACGCTGGAAATTGCCTTTGTTTGCCGTGTTTTTGCCATTGGATGGAAAAGTTTGACAACGCTGTCAAGCCATCGTTCAATTCGCCGGAAATCGCAGCGCCACTCA
>JAFADB010000335.1 GCA_023425225.1 Pseudomonadota bacterium | reverse complement strand
CCGCCCATGATCAGCCCGATGCGGTAGCCGAAGATGTAGGTCGCGGCCAGCGCCGCCTGCGCCGATTCGGGGGCGATCTCGATGCGGTAGGCGTCCACCACCGAATCCTGGGTGGCACCGCAGAACGAGGCGAACAGCACCCAGCCCACCAGCCCGGCCACGCCCAGTTCCGGGCGCGAGAACGCCAGCGCGAACAGGCCCACGGCCACGCCCAGCTGCGAGGCCAGCAGCCAGGAGCGGCGCCGGCCCAGGAATGCCGTCAGCGGGAAGGCATAGCGGTCCAGCAGCGGTGCCCACAGGAACTTGAGCAGGTAGAAGAAGCTGGCCAGGCTGATCAGGCCGATGCTGCCCAGGTCCAGGCCGACGTCGCGCAACCGGGTGGACAGCGTCTGCGAGGCGATCAGCAGGAACGGCAGGCCGCTGCCGAAGCCCAGCAGGGCCATCGTCAGCGCCGAGGGCGTGGCGAAGGCGCGCTTGATGCCGGCCCAGCCCTTGTAGGACGGACGGGGCTGCTCGGAGGCAGTCACGGCGCGTAGTCCACCGTGAACGGCGCATGGTCGGAAAAGCGCTGCTCGCGGTAGATGGAGCAGGCCTGCAGGCGCTGGCGCAGGTCCGGGGTGACGAACTGGTAGTCGATGCGCCACCCCACGTTGTTGGCACGCGCCGCGCCGCGGTTGCTCCACCAGGTGTAGTCCTGGCCCTCGGGATGGAGCACGCGGTAGGCATCGACCCAGCCGCGGCCCTGGGCGGCATCGGCCTCGTCGTCCAGGTCGGCGCACAGGCCGTTGAGCCAGTCGCGCTCCGGCGGCAGGCAGCCGGAATTCTTCTGGTTGGATTTCCAGTTACGGATGTCCAGCGCCGAGCGCACGATGTTCCAGTCGCCGCACAGCACGTAGTCGCGGCCGCTGGCCAGCCACTGGCACAGGATCGGCCGCAGCCAGTGCATGACCTTGAACTTGAAGTCCTGGCGCAGCTCGCCGGAAGAACCCGACGGGATGTAGAACGACACCACGCTGAGGTTGCCGTAGCGCGCCTCCAGGTAGCGGCCCTCCTCGTCGAACTCGCTCCAGCCCAGCGCGGTGCGCACCTCGTCGGGCTCGCGCTTGCTGTAGATGGCCACGCCGCTGTAGCCCTTCTTGGTGGTGGCATCGCGGAACCAGGCCTTGTAGCCGGCCGGCAGGAACTCGGGGCCGGCGAGCTGGTGCTCCTGGGCCTTGGTCTCCTGCACGCACAGCACGTCGGCGTGCTGCGTGGCGAACCAGTCGAAGAACCCCTTGCTGGCGGCCGAACGCAGGCCGTTGGCGTTGAAACTGATGATGCGCATCTTCAAGGAACCGCTCGGATGAAGGACGGGAAAGCGGCAAAGCGTACCCCAGTCCGGACGCCGGGTCGGCCGCGAGCGGATATCCTGTCGCGTGTTCCCGCTTTCCCGACACCGATCCCCCATGACCGCCCCCACCGACCACCGTCAACGCTTCCTGCAACTGGCCCTGGATGCCGATGCCCTGCGCTTCGGCGAGTTCACCCTCAAGTCCGGCCGCATCAGCCCCTACTTCTTCAACGCCGGGCGCTTCGATTCCGGCGCGCGCATGGTGCAGCTGGCGGCCTGCTACGCCGAGGCGATCGACCAGGCCGGGCTGGAGTTCGACCTGGTGTTCGGCCCGGCCTACAAGGGCATCCCGCTGGCCACGGCGCTGGCCTGCGAGTACGCCCGCCGCGGCCGCGACCTGCCGCTGGCGTTCAACCGCAAGGAAGCCAAGGACCACGGCGAGGGCGGCCGGCTGATCGGCGCCTCGCTGTCGGGGCGCCGGGTACTGATCGTGGACGACGTGATCACCGCCGGCACCGCCATCCGCGAGGCGCTGGCGGTCATCCGCGCCGCCGGCGGCAAGCCGGCCGCGATCGCGGTGGCGCTGGACCGGCAGGAGATCGCCTCCGAGCAGGATCCGCGCTCGGCGGCGCAGGCGGTATCCAGCGAGGCCGGCATCCCGGTGGTCGCCGTGGCCGGGCTGGAGGACCTGCTTGCATTTGCCGGCGGAAATGCGGAACTTGTAGGCTTCCAGGAGCCGCTGCGGGCCTATCGCGCCCGCTACGGCAACCACTAGATCTGGCTGACAGCAGGGGGCTGCCACGATGCCGAACACGACCAAGGGCGCCACGTTGGGCGCCGCGCTGCTGCTGCTCGCCTCGGCCGCGGCGCCAGCCCAGGACAAGGGCCAGGCGCGCAAGCTGTACTGCTGGGACCAGGACGGGCAGCGCATCTGCAGCGACACGCTGCCGGCCGAGGCGGTCAACCGCGCGCGCGACGAGTTCAACGCGCGCAGCGGCCTGCGCAGCGCCTCGGTCGATCGCGCGCTGACCGCCGAGGAGCGCGCCGGCGCCGCCGAGCAGGAGGCGCAGCGGCGCATGGACGAAGCCGCCGAGCAGACCCGCAAGCTCACCGACCAGGCGATGCTGCTGTCGTTCCAGAACGAGGGCGAGCTGCGCCGCGTGTTCAACGAGCGCATCGGCATCGTCGACAACAACATCCAGACCGCGCGCTACAACGTCAACAGCGTGCGCGAGGGGCTGGTGATCCTGCTGCGCAGTGCCGGCGAGCGCGAGCTGGCCGGGCAGAAGATCCCCGACAAGGTCGCCGCCGACATCCAGCAGCGCCACCGAGAGCTGCTGCAGCAGCTGCGCATGCAGGCCAGCTTCGAGCGCCAGCGCGGCGCGCTGGATGCGGAGATCGAGGACACGCTGCGGCGCTACCACCAGCTCAAGGGCGAGAGCGCCGGCACCGGCTGATGGATGCCGCGCCAGCGCCGGTCGGCCGCTCCCACCTTACCGGTTCGCATTACCGCCCCAGCTCCTGACCCTCCCTCGGCCAGGGACCGCCCGCCTTGCGCATCGCCCCCTTGGCCGGGCCGATGCGCGCAGGCCCGGCGCGACTCAGAACGCCGGCTCGATCTCCGGTGCCACCTGGCGCAACTGCTCGCGGAACAGCTGACGGATCCGTTCCAGCGCCTGCTCGTTGTCGCCCTCGAAGCGCAGCACCAGCACCTGCGTGGTGTTGGAGGCACGCAGCAGGCCCCAGCCATCGGGGAAATCGGCGCGCACGCCGTCGAGGGTGGCCAGGCGCGCGGCGGCGAACGGCGAATCCTCGCCCTGCAGCGAGGCGGCGAAGGCCTCCACGACCGCGTGCGGCGAACCCGACAGCGCCTGCTTGATCTCCGGGGTGGCGACCATCTTCGGCAGTTCGGCCAGCACCTCGGATGGCGTCTCCTCGCGCTGGGCCAGGATCTCCAGCAGGCGCGCGGCGGCGTACAGGCCATCGTCGAAGCCGTACCAGCGCTCCTTGAAAAAGAAATGCCCGCTCATCTCGCCGGCCAGTTCGGCGTCGGTCTCGCGCATCTTGGCCTTGATCAGCGAATGCCCGGTCTTCCACATCAGCGGGCTGCCGCCGTTGCGCAGGACGTAGTCCGACAGCTTGCCGGTGCACTTGACGTCGTAGATCACCAGCGCGCCGGGATTGCGCTGCAGCACGTCGGCGGCGAACAGCATCAGCAGGCGGTCGGGGAAGATCACCTCGCCCTCGCGGGTGACCACGCCCAGGCGGTCGCCATCGCCGTCGAAGGCCACGCCGATGTCGGCGTCGAAGCGCTTGAGGGTCTGCGCCAGGTCCTCCAGGTTGTGCGGATCGCTCGGATCGGGATGGTGGTTGGGGAAGCTGCCGTCGACGTCGCAGTACAGCGGGATCACCTCGGCGCCGATCGCCTCCAGCAGCCGCGGCGCGATCTCGCCGGCGGCGCCGTTGCCGGCATCGGCCACCACCTTGAGCGGCCGGTCCAGCTGCACGTCGTTGGCGATGCGCTGGATGTAGTCGTCGCTGACGTCGCGCTGGTCCAGCCCGCCGGGTTCGGCGGCGGTGTGCAGGCGGCCTTCGCTGATGCGCAGGTACAGCGCGTGGATGTCTTCACCGGACAGCGTCTGCCCGCCGACGACGATCTTGAAGCCGTTGTAGTCGGGCGGATTGTGGCTGCCGGTCACCGCCACCGCGCTGCCGGCGCCCAGGTATTCGCTGGCGAAGTAGACCACCGGCGTCGGCACCATGCCGATGTCGGTCACCTGGCAGCCGGCGGCGCGCAAGCCCTCGATCAGCGAGGCGGTGAGCTCGGGTCCGGACAGGCGGCCGTCGCGGCCGACCACCACCTCGCGCAGACCCTGGTCCTGCATCGTCGAGCCGATGGCCTGGCCGATCAGCGCCGCGGTGGCCGGCGTGAGTTCGCGGCCGACCACGCCGCGGATGTCGTAGGCGCGGAAGATGTCCTCGGCGATCTGGTGGCGGGGTTCCTCGTGCGCCGTCACCGCCGCCGCGGCCGGCGCCGGCAACGGCTCCTGTTCCAGGCTCTGCAGCAGCGTGGGCTCGCTGTCGGCCTCGGCCGCCTCCGCGCGCGCGCGGCCCAGCCCCAGCTTCCCGGCCCGGAACAGCAGCAGGACGAGGGCGATCACGGCCAGGATCGCGGCCAGCACCAGGCAGGGGATCGCCCCCAGTCCCATCGGGCCGGCCTCGACATCGGGCACGGCCAGCGCCACCCGCAACCCGGTATCGGCCAACGGGCGGCCCATCGCCTCGCCACCGCCGGCCAGGCCGCTGTTGCCCTTCTGCACGACGGTATAGCTGCCCTGGCGCAACGCCAGGTAGGCGCTGGACGGCATCTGCGCCTGCTCCACCGTGGTGGCCAGCAGCGATACCGGCAGGCGCACGTAGACCAGCGCCGGCACCTCGCCGAGCCGCGCCGGAGCGGCCACGCCCAGGCGGGCGCCACCGGCATCGCGCACCACCCGCGCCAGCGCCTTGTCCTGCAGCAGCGCCGCTTCCATCAGGCCCAGCCGGGCATAGCCGAACTCGCCGGCCTGCGCGTAGGCGTCGGCCAGGTCGGCCGGGCGCACCTGCACCTGCTCCACCCCGGCCCAGCCGTGGGCGATGGCCGCCTCCGCCGCGCCGGCATCGCCGCGCGCCAGCGCCGCCTGCACCGAGGCGTCCTGCAGCCGCGTGTCCAGTTGCCGGCGCTGCGTTGCCAGCACCTGCGTTGCCACCGATACCACCTGGTCGCGCGCCTGCTCGACCTGGCTGCGGATGTCACCATCGCGCCACTGGCGCACGCCGTTCCAGCCCAGCACTCCGGCGACCAGCAGCACCAGCACCGCGAGAAGCGGCGCGGCCTTGCGCAACTGGGCCAGCGCCAGCCCGCCCCTGTTTGCCTCGCTCATGTTCGACGTTCCCCCGTCAGCGCACGCCGGTGTGGCCGAATCCACCCGTTCCCCGCGCGCTGTCGACGAAAGTATCCACTACCTGCAGCACCGTGCGCACGATCGGCAGCACCACCAGTTGGGCGATGCGGTCGCCCGGTTCGATGGTGAACGCCTCGCGGCCGCGATTCCACACGCTGATCAGCAGCGGTCCCTGGTAGTCGGCATCGATCAGGCCGGTGCCGTTGCCCATGACGATGCCGTGGCGATGGCCAAGCCCGGAGCGCGGCAGGATCACCGCGCACAGGCCCGGATCGGCCAGGTGGATGGCGATGCCGCTGGGCACCAGCGCGGTGTCGCCGGGCTGCAGGGTCAGCGGCGCCTCCAGCGCCGCGCGCAGGTCCATGCCGGCGCTGGCCTCGGTGGCGTGGGCCGGCAGCGGCCAGTCGTCGCCGAAGCGCGGATCCAGCAGCTTGACCTGCAGCGGCGTCGGGGCGGCCACGGTGCTCATGCCTGCAGCCTCTGCGCGATCAGCTCCAGCAACTGCCCGGCCAGCTGCGTCTTGGAGGTGGCCGGGAACACCCGCTCGCCATCGGCCCAATAGGCGGTGGCGGCATTCTGGTCGCTCTCGAAACCGCCGCCGGCCACGCCGACCTGATTGGCGATGATCAGGTCCAGGCGCTTGTCGGCCAGCTTGGCGCGGGCGTAGCGCTCGATGTCGTGGGTCTCGGCGGCAAAGCCGACCACCAGCTTGAGCGCCTGGGTCTGCACGGCGACCTCGGACAGGATGTCCGGGGTGCGCACGAACTCCAGCGTCAGCGTCTGCCCGCTCTTCTTGATCTTCTGCGCGGCGACCTTCACCGGCGTGTAGTCGGCCACCGCCGCCGCACCGATGTAGATGTCGGCCGGCAGCGCCCCCAGCACCGCCTCGCGCATCTGCGCGGCCGAGCGCACGTCGATGCGCTGCACGCCCGGCGGCGTGGCCAGGCTCACCGGGCCGCTGACCAGCACCACCTCGGCCCCCTGCGCGGCGGCCGCGGCAGCCAGCGCATAGCCCATCTTGCCGCTGCTGCGGTTGCCCAGGTAGCGCACCGGGTCCAGGTCCTCGTAGGTCGGACCGGCGCTGATGAGCACGCGCTGGCCGGCCAGCAGCGCGCCGCTGGGCTCGAATGCCGGGGCCGGGCCGTCGCCGGCCAGCGACTGCGCCAGGGCGGCGACGATGGCGTCGGGCTCGGCCAGCCGGCCGGGCCCGGACTCGCCCTCGGCCAGCGGCCCGTCCTCGGGACCGATCACCTGCACCTGGCGCTGGCGCAGCGTCTGCATGTTGGCCTGGGTGGCCGGATGCAGCCACATGCGGTGGTTCATGGCCGGCACCACGCTCAGCGGCGCGGTCGTGGCCAGGCACAGCGTGGTCACCAGGTCGTCGGCCAGCCCGTGCGTCAGGCGCGCCAGCAGGTCGGCGGTGGCCGGCACCACCACCACCCGGTCGGCCCAGCGCGCCAGCTCGATGTGGCCCATCGCCTGCTCGGCGGCGCTGTCCCACAGCGAGGTGCGCACCGGCAGCCCCGACAGGGCCTGGAAGCTGAGCGGGGTGACGAACTGCTGTGCACCGGCGGTCATCGCCACCTGCACCTGCGCGCCCGCATCGCGCAACCGCCGCACCAGCTCCAGCGCCTTGTAGGCGGCGATGCCGCCGCCGATGCACAACAGCAGACGTTTGCCCTGCAAAGGCTGCGCGTTCCGGATCGCGGTCACGTCGGAAAATCCCTACCTGTTCGAGAACGATTAGCTTACCCGATGGCGTCATTTCGACTGATGCCGCCAGGGCATGAACAGGGTGACGCTGGCCATATGCACATCCGCGACTGGCCCGCCACCGAACGCCCCCGCGAGAAGCTGCTCGAGCGCGGCGCCGGCGCGCTGTCCGACGCCGAACTGATCGCCATCTTCATCGGCTCCGGGCTCAAGGGCCGCGACGCGGTGCAGACCTCGCGCCAGCTGCTCAACGACCACGGCCCGCTGCGCACCCTGCTCGACCGCGAGCCGGGCGACCTGGCGCGGCTGCCCGGCCTGGGCCCGGCCCGCGCCTGCAAGCTGGCCGCCGCGCTGGAGCTGGGCCAGCGCCACCTGGCCGCCGAGCTGGAGCGCGGCACCGCGCTGACCGACCCGATGGCCGCCGGCCGCTACTTCGCCCAGCGCCTGCGGTCGCGCCCGCACGAGGTCTTCGCCGCGCTGTTCCTGGACACCCGCCACCGCGCGCTGGCGTTCGAGGAGCTGTTCAGCGGCACCATCGACGGCGCCGAGGTGCATCCGCGCGAGGTCGTGCGCCGGGCGCTGGCGCACAACGCGGCGGCGGTGATCGTCGGCCACAACCACCCGTCGGGCAACCGCGAGCCGTCCGCGGCCGACCACGCCGTGACCCGGCAGCTGAAGCAGGCGCTGGCGCTGGTGGACGTGCGCCTGCTCGACCATTTCGTCATCGGCGACGGCCTGCCGGTGTCGCTGGCGAGCCGCGGCTGGACCTGACCGGCCCTCCCGGAGCCTGAACGGGACGGGCCGGGGCGCGGAACGAGCCACGCCAGTCATCTCCCTGTCCCTGTCCGGCCTGCAATACCCGCCACGGCCGCGGAATCGTCACGACCCGGCCCGGCATGGTGGGCCTTCCGCCGCCAACGCGGCCCCGTCCGGGCTCCCAGCTGAACCGATGAAGGCCGGCGACCGGCCGGGTCGGTTAAAATCACCGGTTTAGCGCTCCAAGCAGATTCCTACGTGAAACCCCAACTCCGCGCCCTGATCGGCCAAGGCATCGAAGCCTTGCGCGCCAACGGCACCCTGCCTGCCGACACCCTGCCGCCGGACTACGTGGTCGAACGGCCCAAGACCCGCGAGCACGGCGACTTCGCCACCAACGCCGCGATGCTGCTGGCCAAGGCCGCGCGCAGCAACCCGCGCGCGCTGGCGCAGCAGCTGGTGGAGGCGCTGCCGGCCAGCGGCGTGATCACCCGCGTGGAGATCGCCGGCCCCGGCTTCATCAACTTCCACCTGTCCCCGGCCGCCTACCAGCGCGAAGTCGCTAGCGTGCTCAAGGAACAGCGCGATTACGGCCGCAACCTGGCCGGCAACGGCCGCAGCGTGGGCGTGGAGTACGTCTCGGCCAACCCGACCGGCCCGCTGCACGTTGGCCACGGCCGCGCCGCGGCGATCGGCGACAGCCTGGCACGGGTGCTCGACGCCAACGGCTGGACCGTCAAGCGCGAGTTCTACTACAACGACGCCGGCGTGCAGATCGAGAACCTGGCACGTTCGGTGCAGGCACGCGCGCGCGGCTTCAAGCCCGGCGACGCCGACTGGCCTGAGGCCGCCTACAACGGCGAGTACATCGCCGACGTAGCCCGCGCCTACCTGGCCGGCGACACCGTCGACCTGGAAGGCCACCTGGTGGTCGGCGCCCGCGACGCCGAGGACCTGGAGGCCATCCGCCGCTTCGCCGTGGCCTACCTGCGCAACGAGCAGAACCACGACCTGGCCGCGTTCGGCGTGGATTTCGACATCTACTTCCTGGAAAGTTCGCTGTACCGCGACGGCAAGGTCGAGGAGGCCGTGCAGCGCCTGATCACCTCCGGCCACACCTACGAGGAGGGTGGCGCGCTGTGGCTGAAGTCCACCGACTTCGGCGACGACAAGGACCGGGTGATGCGCAAGTCCGACGGCACCTACACCTACTTCGTGCCGGACGTGGCCTACCACCTGAGCAAGTGGCAGCGCGGCT
>JAFADB010000284.1 GCA_023425225.1 Pseudomonadota bacterium | reverse complement strand
GCGGTGCATCTTCGGCGGCTTGCCGAACAGCACGTCCATCGGCAGGTCGATCGCCGGGTCGGCCGGCAGGTGGCCCGGCGTGGCGCCGTAGGCGACCACCAGCCGCTCCTCGGCGGTGGCCACGCCGACCGCGGCGAACGGGCAGCGCTCGCGCGCGCACAGCGCGGCGAACTCGTCCAGCCGGTCCTGCGGCACGCCGAGCACGTAGCGCTCCTGCGATTCGTTGCACCACAGCTCCAGCGGCGACAGCGAGGGATCGTCGCTGGGCACCTTGCCCAGGTCGATGACGCCGCCCACGCCGGAATCGTGCAGCAGCTCGGGGATGGCGTTGGACAGGCCACCGGCGCCGACGTCGTGGAACCAGCGGATCGGGTTGTCCCCGCCCAGCGCCACGCAGCGGTCGATGACCTCCTGGCAGCGCCGCTCCATCTCCGGGTTCTCGCGCTGCACGCTGGCGAAGTCCAGGTCCTCGGCGCTGTCGCCGGAGGCCACCGAACTGGCGGCGCCGCCGCCCAGGCCGATCAGCATCGCCGGGCCGCCGAGCACGATCACCGCATCGCCCGGCTGCAGGCGGATCTTCTGCACCTGGATGCGGTCGATCGCGCCCAGACCGCCGGCCAGCATGATCGGCTTGTCATAGGCGCGGGTAACGCCGCCTTCAGAAGACGCGCCCTCGGCCAGCTCGAAGCTGCGGAAGTAGCCCAGCAGGTTGGGCCGGCCGAACTCGTTGTTGAACGCGGCGCCGCCGAGCGGGCCGTCGAGCATGATCTCCAGCGCCGGCGCCATGCGCGGGTTGAGCGCGCGCGGCGCCTCCCACGGCTGCGGCAGCGTGGGGATGCGCAGGTGCGAGACGCTGAAGCCGGTCAGCCCGGCCTTGGGCTTGCCGCCGCGGCCGGTGGCGCCCTCGTCGCGGATCTCGCCGCCGGCACCGGTGGCCGCGCCGGGGAACGGCGCGATCGCGGTGGGGTGGTTGTGGGTCTCGACCTTGATGCAGAACGCCGACTCGACCACCGGCTCGGTCCGGTACTGGCCGCTGGCCGGGTCCGGGCGGTAGCGCGCGGCGGGGAAGCCCTCCACCACCGCGGCGTTGTCGCTGTAGGCGCTCAGGGTGTGCTGCGGCGTCTGCTGGTGGGTGTGGCGGATCATGCGGAACAGCGACTGCGGCTGGTCCTTGCCGTCGATGGTCCAGCTGGCGTTGAAGATCTTGTGGCGGCAGTGCTCGGAATTGGCCTGCGCGAACATCATCAGCTCGACATCGGACGGGTCGCGCCCCAGCTCGCCGTAGCGCGTGCGCAGGTAGTCGATCTCGTCGGCGGCCAGCGCCAGGCCCAGACGCGTGTTGGCGCTTTCCAGCTCGGCCAGCGCGATGCGCTCGAGCGGCTTGCGCGGCGGCGGCGCGAACAGCGCGCTGGCGGCCTCGGCATCGTCCAGCAGCGACTGCGTCATCGGATCGTGCAGCAGCCTGGCCAGTGCCGCCTGCGCGGCCGGATCCTGCGGCCAGCCGACCAGGTCGATGCGGGTGCCGCGCTCCACCCGCTGCACCGCCACGCCGGCGCCGTGCACCAGTTCGGTGGCCTTGCTCGACCACGGCGACAGCGTGCCCAACCGCGGCACCACGTAGCGCGACACCGCGCCGTGCTCGCGCGCGTTGTCGGCGCCATCGGCCTGCAGGATGCGCTGCAGCACCGCCAGATCCGGCGACCGGTCGGCCTGCGGCTGGATGAAGTACACCTGCCAGCTGCCGGCGATGCGCACGCCGGGAACGAGGGTCTGCAGGCGGGATTGGAGCCGAGCGCGGCGGAACGACGACAGGGCGGGAGCGCCCTCGAGGACGATCATGTCCGGGAGACCGTGGGAAATAGCGGGCCGGCTATTGTACCGGAGGCGGCCGCGGACCCGGAGGACGGGTGCCCCCGGAACGCGGAAGGCCGCCCAGCGGCGGCCTTCCCGTGACGTCGGCGGCGCATGCTGCCGTACTCAGCGCGAGCCACCCTTGCCGGCCGCCTCGGCGCGGCGGTCCAGTGCCTGGCGCAGCTGCTCCGGCGGCAGGTAGCCGCCGAGCTGGGTGCCGTCGGGGCCGAAGATCGCCGGCGTGCCGTTCACGCCCAGGCGCTCGCCCAGCTTGTATTCCAGCGCCACCGGATTGGTGCAGTCGCGCGCGGCGATCGGCTTGCCCTGCTTGGCCGCGGTCAGCGCCTGCTTGCGGTCGGCCGCGCACCATACCGAGACCATGTCCTTGAAGTCCTGGCTGGCTAGGCCCATGCGCGGGAACGCCAGGTACTCCACGGCGATGCCCTGCTTGTTCAGCTCGGCGATCTCGCTGTGCAGCTTGCGGCAGTAGCCGCACTCGACGTCGGTGAACACGCTGATGGTGTACTTGGGATTGGGCGGGGCGAAGACGATCCGCTGCGAGGCCGGCACGGCGGCCAGCTCCTTGCGCCGGTAGGCCAGCAGGCCCTCGCTGGAGGCGAACTGGCGGGCCTGGATGTCGAACGGCTGCGCCTGCATCAGGTAGCGGCCGTCGTCGGACACGTACAGCACCTGGCCGCCGACCACCACCTCGCGGAAACCGGGGAACGGCGCGGCGCCGAGATAATCGGGCTTGAAATTGGGATCGAGCGAGGTCAGGGCGGCACGCACGCGCTGGTCGACGTCGCCCGGGGCCGAGGCCGAGGCGGCCGGCGAGGCGGCTTTGGCAGGCTGCGCCGGCTGGGCACAGGCGGAAAGACTGGCGGCGCCCAGCAGGGCGGCGAAGGCTATGCGGATCATGGGGCTTCCGGGGGAACAGACAGCGTCGGATTCTCGCACAGGCGGGATGAAGCGGACTTGTGGAGTAGCGAGATACATGCGCCCACGGCGTGCATTTTCCTTCTCCCGCTTGCGGGGCCACGGCTCCCTTTTCGGAGGGAGGTGGCGCGAGGCGCCGGATGGGAGACTCTTTGCCGGGACCATGAGGCGGACCACGCCCCACCGCGCAAGAGGTGTGAACTCGTCATCCCCCGCGAAGTGTCTTTCCACAGCCGAATGGCTGGTAAGGCGGGGACACCGGGACTTTCAAGCCTTTGAAGAA
>JAFADB010000226.1 GCA_023425225.1 Pseudomonadota bacterium | reverse complement strand
CCTGGCCGTTGCGTGTCTCGTTGTTTGCGGAGCGGAAAGTGCTGCCAGCCGATTCATCGCGCCTGGGAACATGCGGCGCCACGAAGTCCTGCTATCGCCTGGCGCGAACCGGAACCGCTCGCTTCTCCGCGGCGCCGCGAACCGCTCCCGCGACGTCGTCGCACGACGTCCCGGGAGCATTGCCTCAGCGCGCGCGCCGTTCGCGCATGGCCTTCTCGTCGTCCAGCCAGTTGGCGCCCTTGTTCTTCAGGAAGAAGACGTAGACGAACAGCGAAACCGCGATGACCGCGGTGACGTAGCCGATGAAGGCGTTGACGTGGTCGGACTTCAGCGCGGCCTGGTACAGCACCGGCGCGGTGCCGCCGAACGCCGAGTTGGCCAGCGCGTAGCCCAGGCCCACGCCGAGCGCGCGCACATGCGTTGGGAACAGCTCGGCCTTCACCACCGCGTTGATCGAGGTATAGCCGGTCAGGATGATGAAGCTCACCGTCAGGATCGCGAACGCGGGCAGCCATTCGGTCTGCCTGGGCAGCATGGTGATCATGAACCAGGTGTAGAGCACGCCACCGATGCCGAAGAACACCAGCAGGCTCTTGCGGCCGACGATGTCCGACAGCCAGCCGCCGATCGGCTGCATCACCATCAGCACGGTCAGTGCGATCAGGTTGATGACGGTACCGGTCATCATGTCGCCGCCGGCGAAGATGCTCTGGATCATCTTCGGCCCGTTGATGGAGTAGGTGTAGAAGGCGATGGTGCCGCCGGCGGTGATCAGGAAGCACAGCAGCAGCGGCCGCCACTGGTTCACGAACAGCTCGCGCAGCGAGCCGGAGGTGCGCGCTTCGCCCTTCTTGGCGGCCTCGATCTCGGTCGACTTCAGCGACTCGTCCATCGTCCGGCGCAGCCAGAGCACCACGATCGCCGAGATGCCGCCGATGCCGAAGGCCACGCGCCAGCCCCAGTCGGAGATCTGATCGATCTCCATGAACTGCAGCATGAGCAGCAGGGTCAGCTGGGCGAGCACGTGTCCACCCACCAGCGTCACGTAGTGGAACGAGGACAGGAAGCCGCGCCGCCCGGGAATGGCCGCCTCGGACATGTAGGTGGCGCTGGCGCCGTACTCGCCGCCCGTCGCGAAACCCTGCAGCAGCCGTGCCAGCACCAGGATCACCGGCGCGGCGATGCCGATGGCCGCGTTGGTCGGCGTGAGGGCGATGCCGAACGAGCACAGCGCCATCAGCGTGACCGACACGGTCAGCGCCAGGCGCCGGCCGTAGCGGTCGGCGAAGCGGCCGAAGTACCAGGCGCCGATCGGGCGCATCAGGAAGGTGATGGCGAAGATGGCCCAGACGTAGAGCGTGGCGTTCTTCTCCTCGGGCGAGAAGAACTTCGACTCGAAGTAGACGGCGAAGACGGAGTAGACGTAGACGTCGTACCACTCGACCAGGTTGCCGGCAGAGCCTTTGAGCGTGTTTGAAACCGAGCGGCGCAGACTCGCGGGCCCGGCCGAAGGGGAGGTCGTTGAAGTCATCAGGTAACCCGGGTTGGTGGAAGCCAGTCCGGGAGTATAGGGGCCACGCCACGCCGCGTGCTGCATGGCCGGCACGATCGGGCGCCGTAGCACCTGCGCGTGGCGGCATCGCCGGCGGGCGCGCGCGCGGGATCGGGGCGGCGAGGTGCCGCACCCGTGCCGGCGATGCCGTCCGCGTCATCCCCGCTGTGTTTTCATGGGCGTTCCCCTTCCAAGGAATCCTTGCCATGGCATCGAACGTCGAAGTACCCGAGCGTCCCACCGAAGCGCGGCTGCTGGAAATGGTCTTCCCCGACCACACCAACCACCTGGGCACGCTGTTCGGCGGCCAGGCGCTGGCGTGGATGGACATGGCCTCGTTCATCGTCGCCTCGCGCTATGCGCGCAGTACGGTGGTGACCGCGCGTTCGGAGCAGGTGGATTTCCAACAGCCCATCCACAAGGGCGACCTGGTGGAAACGATCGCGCGCATCGTCAAGGTCGGGCGTACCTCCATGCACGTGGACGTGGAGGTGATCACCGAGAATCTGCTCACCGGTTCGCGGGCGCTGTGCACGCGCGGGCATTTCGTCATGGTGGCGCTGGACGCGCAGGGCAAGCCGACCCCGGCGCCGCCGCTGCCCGCGCCGGCCGGCTGAAGCCGCCGCCGGCGACACTGCGGCACACGACGGGAGGGGACGAACATGCGGATCGTGCAGATCGAGATGCCGGCGCCGGACCCGGCGGCGACGGTGGCGTTCTACCGCGAGGTGCTGGGCCTGCCGGTGGCGGCGGACGGGGCGGTGCTGGCCGGCACCAGCCGCATCGCGCCGTATCCCGGTGCCGCCAGCGCGCGCGCCTGGCACATCGCCTTCAACATCCCGCGCAACCGGCTGGACGCGGCGGCGAGCTGGCTGGCGGCGCGCGTGCCGCTGCTGACCGATGCGCACGGCGTCACGCGCTTCACCTTCGGTGGGGCGTGGCGCTCGGAGTCGGTGTACTTCGACGGGCCGGACGGGGCGGTGCTGGAGCTGATCGCGCGGCAGGGCATCGAGGTGGAGGGGCAGGGCGCGTTCGGCCCGGGCGAGCTGTTGTCGGTGAGCGAGATCGGCCTGCCTGCGCGGGATGTGGCCGCGACGACCGCCGCGTGCGCGGAGGCGTTCGGGCTGGCGCCGTTCTCGCCGCCGACACCCGTGTTCGCGCCGCTGGGCGACGACGAGGGCCTGCTGATCCTCAGCGATGCGCAGCGACGCTGGTTCCCCGACCAGACCCGCCTGCCGCGCGGCGACGG
>JAFADB010000224.1 GCA_023425225.1 Pseudomonadota bacterium | reverse complement strand
GTCCGTCGCCGGGCGGTCCGGGACGGAGGGTGATTCGGCGTGGCTGGTGGTGGGCTGGATCAGTACGCCCAACAGCAAGGCGAGTGTTGCGAGCCATCTGTTCATGCGGATTTCTTCCGGGTTTTCTGGAAACGCGCCGAAGGCACGGAATCGCGTCAGGGGGCGCTCGTCGCTCTTTCGAAGACGGGAGCCCAGTGGCTTGATCGCGATCTGGCAGGGAAGGCACTGGGTCCCTGCCTGCGCGGGGACGACGGCAAGTATCTGCGGGGGAAGAATGCCCTGGATGGGGCGCGGGTCATGCCATACACGGCGCGATACTCTTCCTGCACCGCGGTCAATCCGCGATCAGTTTCCGCGGTACCAGCTTCACTGTTTTCCGCTGGCCATCGCGTTCGACCGTCACGGCGACCGGCCGCCCCACCGGAAGCAGCTTCAACGCGCGCCGCATTTCGGACAGCGAAACCTGCCCGGCGCGGTACGGGCCTACCGCCGTCACCCGGTCGCCCACCTGCAATCCGGCGACTGCGGCCGGGCCGTCGGGGACCAGATCCATGACCTCGAACCCGTCCCCGTCCAGGTTGAGCCACATGCCGGCGCGGTCCAGCTGCGCGGTGTCGGCATCCGGCCTGTCGAGTGGCAGCAGGTACATGGCCTGGCGCGGATAGTCGAACGTGACGACGAAGCGCTTGAGCAGGCCGCTGCCGATGTTGCCGTCGTAGAGCGCATCGGCGAAGGCGCCGCGGCGGCTTTCGCTGAGGCCGGCCACGGGACGCGGGACGCGTATGCCGCCAAGCGTGAGGGCGCCGGCGCGGGTGACGTACGGGCGCGTCGCGCCGCCGGCGCCCCACCCTTCGGTCATCACGTGTCCGTCGGGATAGGTGTTGCGCAGGTCCCAGCGCTCGACGAAGGGGCGGGTGAGCGTGACGTCCGAGCGCGATCCGGTGTCGATGTTGAACCGTGCCTTCCTGCCATCGAGCGTGCCGATCACCTGCGGGATGTGCTCGTAGAAGGCAAAGTCGAGCTTCTCGCCGGCGCTGGCCTGCATCGACGCATCGAAGCGCCGTGGATCGATCAGCGTCAATGCTCGGCTGCCGTAGTCGATGCGGGTGACGAAGTGCCTGAGGAACTCCAGGCCCAGCATGCCTCCCAGGGCCACGCCCTCGACCGGGAGCGGGCTGAAGTCGAGCGCGGGCACCGTCTGGTCCTCCAGCACCGCCTCGCCCAGTTCGATCCTGTCCACCCGCGCATAGCCATTCGTGGCGGTCGCTTCGCCGCCGCCGCCGGTGATCGCACTGCCCGACTGTCCGATGTCCAGCGCCTCGAGGGTGCCGGGCGTGACGATGTCGTGGCCGCCGGTATCGACCATGAACGGGAACGGCCCGGCGCCGTTGATCCGCACATCGACGATGACGTGGTTGTTGAGCAGCCGGAACGGCACGGTCGTGGTGCCGCGGGGCAGGACCGGCGGTGCCGTGCCCGCTGCCGGCATCGCATAGGCGGCGGCCGGTCGCGCGGGCGTCAGCGCGAGCGATGCCAGCTCCATCGTCTCCAGTGTCGCGGGATCGTCCGCGGAGATCTTCTCGATTCGCGACGGCACCGCCGTGCCGGCCTCATGGCGGTACGCCGGGAAACGCAGTTCGGTCGTCATGCCGAACGCGCGGACTTCGCGCAGCCGCGCCGGCAGGTGGGTCTGCGGATCGAACCAGACTTCGAACGGCGTGCCGCCGCGCGGCGTGATCTTCAGCCCGCCGCACTCGGCCGTCTCCACCCGCGCGCCCGCGCGGTCCGGCCGCCACCACAGGTTGGCATTGCGATAGGCCTGGCTGACCGCCAGGGCGACCTTGCCCTCGCTGTCCTGCGGCACGGGACCGCCGGCGACATCGCGATTCCAGGCCCGCTGTCCGTCGAAGCCCTCCTCGTCCTGGAGGGGCCCCATTGCGGACGTGGTGACGAAGCGCCCGGTGGCCCGGTCCACGACGAGCGTCGTCGTCCCCTCCATCCCATGCCCGGAATAGCGGTAGCG
Organism: Pseudomonadota bacterium; assembly: GCA_023425225.1. Classification (GTDB taxonomy): domain Bacteria; phylum Pseudomonadota; class Gammaproteobacteria; order Xanthomonadales; family Xanthomonadaceae; genus MMGLT7. The sequence continues at coordinate 8,190 of JAFADB010000224.1, read as the reverse complement.
GGCGACCACCGTTCCTTCGGCCGCCGCCTGTTCCCGCATCGCGACGAGATCCTCCCGCGGCAGCCGATCCGTCGACACGGGGGCCGCGCACAGCGCCGCGGCCGCAACACAAAGCAACATGACAAGCACCTGCCGACCATTGCCAATGAACACCGCGAGCGTAGGCCCGGGATCACGGTGCGTCTTGAACGGATTTGACCTGCAGCGCCCGCTCCGGCTCCCCTCCTCCCCGCCGGGCCGACGCCGCCGCGGTTCCGCTGCGGCAGCTCGGTCGAATGTCTTGCACCGGTGCCCGTGGCGCCGGTCAACCGACGCTGGAATCCCCGGGCAGCCGTGGCTGCACGCGGTACCGCAGCACCAGGTGGAACAACGGGCCGGTGAGCAGCGTGGACAGCACCGCCAGCACCACCAGTGCGGCGAACGCGCTTTCCGAGAGCAGTCCCTTGTCGCGCAGGATGGTGGCCGCGACGATCTCCATCAGTCCCTTGCATTGCAGCAGGGCGCCGACGGCCAGCGACTCCCGTCGGGAAAGACCGGATGCCGGTGGGCACAGCATGACGGCGGCGATCTTGGTCGAGGCCGACAGGGCCAGCAGCATCAGCGCCGCCTGCAGCGACGCCCAGCCCAGCACCGAGCCGTCGATCTTCAGCCCGCTGTGGCCGAAGAACAACGGCGCCAGGGCGAGCAGCGCGAACGTGCCGATCCGCTCGGCCGGCAGCTGCCGCGTCCACGCCGGCGGCAGGATCGCGCCGGCGAAATAGGCGCCCAGCAGGGCATGAAGGCCCAGCTGCGAACTGGCCCAGGCGCCGGCCCCCATGTACAGCGGCAGGGCCAGCCAGACCGCCCACCGGGGGGCGGCAAGCTCCCTGCGCCGTGTCCACTCGGCAACGCCCAGCAGCAGGAACGGCACCGCCAGCGCCAGCAGCTGCGGCGCGGACACGCCGAACGCGTCATGCCGGCCGCCGGCGACCAGCAGCAACAGCGCCAGGCCGATCCACAGCACGGCGTCGTCGATCACCGCCAGGCCGACGGCCACCCGGCTGATCGGGCGATGCAGCGGGCCGAGCTCGCGGACGATGCCGATCAGCACCGGCAAGGCGCTCACGGCCATGCACAGCCCCAGTCCGAAGGCGCCCAGCATGCGGTCGCCATTGGGGGGCGCCCAGCCCGGCAGGTCCAGCCAGTAGCGGTGGGCGACTAAGGCGCCCGCGGCGAACGGAAACACGAGGGCCAACCCGGCACAGGCGTAGAAGCGCGGGAGGGAAGCGCGCGTGGATGCCGGGCGGATCGACTGCTGCTTGCCCGCCTCCTGCTTGAAGTGCCGGGTTTCCATGCCTGCGGTGAACGCCAGCAGCAGTACCCCGATCCAGCCCAACTGGTCGCCCGCGGCGGATGGCACGCCCCACGCCGCGGGGAGCCAGCCGGTGGCGGCCAGTACCAGTCCGATGACGATGGGAATGACCGCCACGGGAATGGAGCGGCCCAGCAGGCGCCACAGCCCCCACGCAAGGCCGATGAAGACCAGTGCATCCAGGCCGGCGGCGACGATCGTCTGCATGATGACCTCCGGGTTCGGGGGAAGCGGGACCTACGCGGGGATGCGCCTGCCGTGTTCCGGGCGCGGCCCGGGGCAGTAGCTGTCGAGATAGGCCTGGTGGGCGGGAAGCTGGCCCACCGTGCGTTCCACCCGCGAGCGGATCATACCGAGGAACTGCGAGAGCTCCTGGTCGCCCATCAGGTCGGCCACCGGATGGTGACGGTGCGGGGTGATGCCCTGCCCCATCATCACCTGGATCCAGGAATTCTCCGCGAACAGCTCGTTGGGGATGCGGAACACCCGCGCGCTTTCGCGGAACAGTTCGATGCGGTGCTTCAGCGTCGGCGGAATCTCCATGTCGCGGCAGGCGCGCCAGTAGGCGGTATCCGTGCGCTCGGTGGCGTGGTAGTGCAGCACGACGAAGTCGCGCACATGCTGGATCTCGTTGTCGATCTGCTGGTTGTACTCGTCGATGTCCACCTGCCGGATGACCGCCGGGAAGGCCTGCATCAGGCGGGTGATGCCGCGCTGGATCAGGTGGATGGTGGTCGATTCCAGCGGCTCGATGAAGCTGCCGGCCAGCCCCAGGGCGACGCAGTTCTTGTGCCAGCACTTCATGCGCCGGCCAGGGCGGAAGCGGATCGGCCACGGCCGGGCGATCAGTTCGCCCTCGATGCTGGCCTCGAACTCCTGGCGCGCCTGCTCCTCGCTCATGTGGCGGCTTGAATAGACGATGCCGTTGCCGACGCGGTGCTGCAGCGGGATGCGCCACTGCCAGCCGGCCTCGCCGGCGATGGCCCGGGTGTACGGGACCGCGTCGCGCACCGAGGTGGTCTGTGCGGCCAATGCGCTGTCGTTGAACAGCCAGTGCGACCAGTCCTCGAAGCCGACGTCCAGGGTCTTGCCGATCAGCAGGGCACGGAATCCCGTGCAGTCGATGAACAGGTCGCCCTCGATCCGTTCCCCGGACTCCAGCAGCAGCGCGGCGATGCAGCCGCTGTCCGGGTCGGTCTGCACGTCGGCGATCTTGCCCTCGATGCGCTGCACGCCGAAGCCCTCGCTGAACCGGCGCAGGTACTTCGCATACAGGCCCGCATCCATGTGGAAGGCGTAGTTCATGCCGATGTTGGGCAAGTGGGCGAACCTGTGCTCGTACGCCGCGCGCGATTCCAGGCAGTAGTCGCTGTAGTCGCTGGCCAGGTTGCGCTGCCGGCCCTTGAGCCAGAAGTGCTGGAAGCCCGCGGTCCAGTGGTCCTTGCCGGTGGTGCCGAAGGAATGGATGTAGCGGTGGCCGACGCTGCGCCAGTTCTCGAACGAGATGCCGAGCTTGATCGTGGCCTGGGTGGCGGCCATGAAGTCCTGTTCGTTGATCTCCAGCAGCCGATGGAAAGTCACCAGCGTGGGGATGGTCGCCTCGCCCACCCCGACGGTGCCGATCTCGTCCGATTCGATCAGCCGGATATCCAGCAGCTTGCCCATCACCTTGGAAATGGCGGCCGCCGCCATCCAGCCGGCGGTGCCGCCACCGGCGATGACCACGCGCTTGACCGGCCTGTCGGGCAACGGCGTCGTGTTCGCAGCGTTCATGCAGGGACTCCTTCAGCGGTTCAGGCGGCCGAGCAGGCGCGCGCGCAGCCTGCGCGCGAGCTCGTCGGTGATGGGGGCGGCAAGCACGCCGCGGGCGTTGTGCGGGATGTGCCCGGCGGTGGCCGGGCCCGGCTCGAACACGTAGTGGCGGAACATCTCCTGCCAGGCGGCGCGCTGCTCCGGCGGCAGGTCGCGCACGGTCATCAGCGCCAGCATCAACGCGTTCATCGGCGAGTCCATGTAGTCCGGCGACTGCCGCCACCAGTAGTTCAGCAGCACGTTGAAGCTGTCCAGGGCCTCGACGTGATGCCACCACAGGCTGGGAATGAAGACCGCATCGCCCGGTTCCAGCTCGACGACCCGGGCATGCGCCAGCGCCTCGGCGAAGCGCGGAAACCGGTCGAAGTCGGGGGCCGCGAAATCCACCAGGCTGATGGCCTGCCCGGCCGGGTTGAAGTCCAGCGGGCCGATGTACAGGTTGGCCAGCTGGTCCGGCGGGAACAGGGTGAAACGGCGGTGGCCGGCCGCCACGCATGCCAGGTTGTCGGGCACGTCCTGGTGGGCGGCGATGCGCGTGCGGTTGCCCACCCAGACGCTGAAAAGCGGCTGGCGCCCGCCCAGCGGGACATCGTTCTCCGCGCGCAGGCCGGGCAGGAACGTGTCCACGGTGGTCGAGCCCATGTACAGCGCCGGCGGGGCGTCGTCGTGCAGGTGCCTGAGCATCGCGTCGAGCATCGCTCCCAGCCTGGGACGTTCGGAGTGGAAGTTGAATCCGCTCAGGTCATGGTTGTAGAAGAAGCGGCCCCCGATCTCCGGCGGCCCCACCATGGCCACCACCTGCGCGTCGCGCGCGAACCGGCGCAGGTAGGCCACCGCCTGCTCCGGCGAGCGCAGCCCGGCCTGCACCAGCGGCCAGTGCGCCACCAGCCCCTTCAGCAGTACCGGCTCGGTCGAGCGCAGCACCTCGTCCGGTATCGCCCCGGCCTCGACGCCGCGCATCTCACGCACCGTGTCAGCGGCCGGCAGCGCGCACATGGGCGTTCATCCGCTCGATCAATCCGCGGAAATTGGACAGCGATGCCATGGCCATGTAGACGGCCTGCAGGAATCCACTGCGGTTCCATGCCTGCAGCGTCGCGCCATCCAGTTCGCCGAGCCGCTCCTCGTTGATCGTGTGGAACCCGGCCAGCCGGTTGTGCGAGCCGTCGTCCAGTTCCACGTCCAGCACGAAGGATTCGAGCAGGTCGTGCTGCTGCAGCGAATCGACGAAGGCGGCGGTGTCGCGCATCCCCTGGTGGAGCGTGTCGAGGATCGAGCGCATGCGTTCCAGGAACTCGGTGTTGCCGCCATGCTCGAGGAACACCGCCTGGCCCTTGCCGTTGCCGACCCGCGGACTGTCCAGGTCGATGTGGATCGCCAGGCCGTCGCCGGAACCGCCGATCAGGAACGGCTGGCGTTCCATCGCCAGCGGCACATAGGCCGCATCCCAGCGCGTGCCGTCGAGGAACAGGTTCTCGCCCTTGCGCAGGCCGAACAGCGCCAACGGCTGGTACCTGCCCTGCCCGTCCTTGTGGAAGACGATGGGGTAATGCGACTGCACGTTGCGGAACTCGGCCGGGAACGTGGGCGCGGACATCACCGCCTCGCCCAGTGCGGCGCCGTGGCCGGTATCGACCGTCAGGTCCCTGTGGTCGACGTTGTTGAGCAGGACGTGGCGGGGCATGGCGATCCTGGAATGCGGGAACGGCGCCGCGGGCCCCTGCCCGCGATGCCGTTGGGCAACGCCGCCGGACGGATCCGGCGACGCCTGGAACATGCGCTGGACGCGCGGCCGCTGCACGTCGCCGGCCTCAGAACTTGTACCGCAACCCGAACATGTAGCGCGGCCCGGTCTGGGTGGCGTACAGCAGCTGGCGCGAGTTGCGGCCGTGGATGCGCTGGGTCTCGTCGGTCAGGTTGATCCCCTCCAGCGCCAGGCTGAGGCGGTCGTTGACCTGGTAGCTGATGTTCACGTCGACCTGTCCGTAGGCCTCCACGTAGTTCGGATTGGGTCCGGCGCCGTCGAACAGGCCCGACAGGAACTTGTCGCGCCAGTTGTAGGCCGCGCGCACCTGCCACGGTCCCTTGTCGTAGAACGCGACCACGTTGGCCGAGTCGCTCAGGCCGATCAGCGCGAACTGCTGGCCGATCACCCGGTTGTCGTAGGTCAGGCCGGAATCGACGATGGTGTAGTTGGCCGCCAGGCCGAACCCGCTCTGCCCGAACAGGTGCTGCAGGTTGAACTCCCAGCCATCGAGGGAGGCCGAGCGCTGGTTGGCCGGCGTGGTGATGCGGAACTCGGCCAGCGGGTCGCCGGGCTGGCCGACGATGGTGCCGGTGCGCGCCCCGGTGCTGTCCACGCCGGTCTGCGTCACCCCCGGCGAGCCGTTGTAGTTGTCGAAGATGTAGTTGCGGATGCACACCATGTCGGTGGACGGGCAACTGCCCAGCGCCGCGTTCCAGTACGCGCCGCCGATCGGCGTGTGCAGGTCGAACGGAGTCTCCGTCACCTGCGTGGTGCCGATGTAGTTGTCGATGTTCTTGCGGAAGAAGCCGACGGACAGGTAGCTGCCTTCGGCGTAGTACCACTCCAGCGACAGGTCGATGTTGTGCGACAGCAGCGGCTTGAGGCCGGGATTGCCCTGGTCGCCGGTGCCACCGTCCACGCGCACCAGTTCGGTCAGCGTCTGCCCGCCCTGGATCTGGTCCCAGCCGGGGCGGCCGATGGTCTGGCCGTAGCTGCCGCGCAGCTTGAGGCTGTCGGTCAGGTCCACGCTCACGTCAAGGCTCGGCAGCCAGTACTTGTACTCGCCCGTCAGGTGGGTGAAGCCGGCGCCGCTCTGCACCAGGTTGAGTTCGTTGGCCGAACCCCACGAGATCGCCACCGGCACCGGCACCAGCGCGCTGGACGATACCTCGGTCTTCTCGTAGCGCACGCCCAGCGAGACGTTCACCGGCAGGCGCCAGTCCCAGGTGTTGCTCCAGCGTACGTAGGCGCTGCGCGATTTCTCGGTGGTGCGGCGGTCGGTGGTGAACACGTTGGAGGCGCGGTAGTCCGCCGCGTCGTTGCCGGCGGCCACCCAGGCGTCCTCGGCCAGCTGCCGCACGGTGTCGAAGTCCCAGGTGAAGAACGCATCGGTAAAGGACGGGCTGCCGTGGCCGCCGAAGGCGTCGAAGTACCTGCCCATGTTGTCCAGGTGCCACACCGAGTCCGGGTAGTCGTCCGGGTTGGTGGCCCCGCCCCAGGTGTCGAGCTGCACGTTCGAGTAGGCCGAGCGGTTTTCGACCTCGGTGTTGCCCACGCCGAAGTCCAGGCGCGAGTAGTCCTCGAACACGAAGTCGCCCGACAGCTGCAGCTGCTTGACCTGCGACTTCATGTAGCTGTTGCGGAAGGACGAGCCGGTCACCTGCATGTAGGACGGATCGATCTGCTCCATGCCTGGCGGAAGCTGCACGCTCAACACCGGGAAGGCGCGCGAGAAATCGACCGAGGTGGTGCCGCGGAAGAAGCCGGCCGTGCCCAGCACGCCGCTGGAACCCCACGGACTGTCGGCTCCGGAGGTGGCCGTGGAATCGTGGTAGTCCACGCCGAGGTGGAAGCTGTCGGTGACGTCCCACTTGACGTTGAAGCCCAGCGACTTGTTCTCGTTCTTGGTGGCGTTCTGCACGCCGCCCATGGCCAGATCGCTGCCGTAGAGCTTGCCATCGGCACCGGTGGTGAAGTCGATGATCTCCGAATAGTTCAGTGGCGCCGAAACCGGGCCGTCGGTCCACGCGCTGGTCGAGGGCCCGAAGTTGAACCACACCGACATCTCGTTGCGCTTCTGCTGGATCTTGTTCTCCGAATAGGTGTAGTCCAGCGTGGTGGTGATGTTGTCGGTCGGCGCCCACTGCAAGGTGAGCTGGCCGTTGGTGCGCTGGCGGCGCACGCCGGTGACGCCGTAGTTCAGGTTCTGCGGCACCGAGTAGATGTCGTCCGGTCCGGGCCGGTTGACGATGTTCTCCGAGCCCGGCGTGCCCGGCTGCGGGATCGCGCCCCAGTTGTTCTCGTCGCCCTGGAAGGTGTGCCAGCCGTTGGGCACGGACACCTGGCTGAAGCCGTAGTCGCGCTCCTGGTAGCTGCCGGTCAGCGAGATGCCGAACTTGCCGTCGGCGCTGGTGGTGCTGAAGATGCCGGACACCTCAGGGGTGACGTCGTCGCCCTGCAGCGAGCCGGGCACGGTGTCGTTGGACTTGTCCCAGACCCCCTTCACGCCGATGTTGGCGCGGGTGCCCGGATTGTCCAGCGGCCGCGCCGTCCTGATGTTGATGGTGGCGCCTATGCCGCCGGTGGGAATGTCGGCACGGCTGCTCTTGTAGACCTCGATCTCGGAGATGGCCTCGGACGCCAGGTTGGCGAAGTCGAACGCGCGCGAGTTCGACGGGCCGGTATCGGCGATGCTCGAGGCCGGCATCTGCCGCCCGTTGAGCAGCACCAGGTTGAAGTCCGGGCCGACGCCGCGCACCGTCACCTTGGAGCCCTCGCCGTTCACCCGGTCGATGGACACGCCGCTGATGCGCTGCAGCGATTCGGCCAGGTTGGTGTCCGGGAACTTGCCGATGTCCTCGGCCACGATGCCGTCGACGATGCCCTGCGCATCGCGCTTGAGGTTCATCGAGGAGGTGAGGCTGCCGCGGATGCCGGTCACCATCACCGTGTCCAGCGTGGTCGGATCGTCCGCCCTGACCGACGGCGGAGCCGTCACGCCCTGCGCCGCCTCCTGCGCCAGAACGGGGCCGCCCAGGGCCATCAACAGGGCGGACGTCAACACCCTTTTCTTAGGAACGGACTGCACCTGCTTCATGGATCTTCCCTCCCAGGAAATTCACGAAATGCACGATGTGCGGATTGCTCGGTTTTTGAGTGGCGCTGCGATTTCCGGCGAATTGAACGATGGCTTGACAGCGTTGTCAAACTTTTCCATCCAATGGCAAAAACACGGCAAACAAAGGCAATTTCCAGCGTGTTTCGGTGTTGCGATGCAGCG
>JAFADB010000192.1 GCA_023425225.1 Pseudomonadota bacterium | reverse complement strand
CGGCCGCCGCGCGCCGCGTGCTGGTGGTCGGCGACGGCGATGCCGACGCCGGCCGCTTCGCCGCGGCCTCGCTCGAACGCGCCAGCCTCGGCACCGCGCTGGACGATCCGGCCGGCACCCTGGCCCTGCTCGCCGCCGACACCGGCGACACGGCCGCGGCCGTCCCGCCCGGCGATGGTCCGCGCCGCATCGTCGCCATCACCTCCTGCCCCACCGGCATCGCCCACACCTTCATGGCCGCCGAGGGCCTGCAGCAGGCGGCCAGGGCGCTGGGCCACGCCATCCGCGTCGAGACCCAGGGCTCGGTCGGCGCGCAGGACGCGCTCAGCGCGCAGGAGATCGCCGACGCCGACCTGGTGCTGGTGGCCGCCGACCGCGAGGTGGACCTGTCGCGCTTCGCCGGCAAGCGCCTGTTCAAGAGCGCCACCAAGCCGGCCATCAACGACGGCCAGGCGCTGATCCGCAAGGCGCTGGCCGAGGCCCGCGTCCATGGCGGCGTCCTCGCCGACGGCGCCGAGCCGGCGGAGAAGGCCCGCTCCGCCGGTCCCTACCGCCACCTGATGACCGGCGTGTCGTTCATGCTGCCGTTCGTCACCGCCGGCGGCCTGCTGATCGCGCTGGCATTCGCGCTGGGCGGCATCTACGCCGGCGACGACGCCCACCAGGGCACGCTGGCGTGGTCGATGTTCCAGATCGGCGCCAAGGCCGCCTTCGTGTTGATGGTGCCGGCGCTGGCCGGTTACATCGCCTATTCCATCGCCGACCGTCCCGGCATCGCCCCGGGCATGATCGGCGGGCTGGTCGCGGTCAACATGGACGCCGGCTTCCTCGGCGGCATCGTCGCCGGCTTCATCGCCGGCTACGGCGTGCTGGCGATGGTGCGCTGGATCCGCCTGCCGCGCAGCCTGGAAGGGCTCAAGCCGGTGCTGATCCTGCCGGTGCTGGGCACCCTGCTCACCGGCCTGGCGATGATGTACGTGATCGGCACCCCGGTGGCGCAGCTGATGGCCGCGCTGACCGCCTGGCTGCGCGGCATGCAGGGCAGCAGCGCACTGCTGCTCGGCCTGCTGCTGGGCGGGATGATGGCGGTGGACATGGGCGGGCCGGTCAACAAGGCTGCCTACGCCTTCGCCACCGCGCTGATCTCCAGCCAGGTGTACACGCCGATGGCGGCGGTGATGATCGGCGGCATGGTGCCGCCGCTGGGCGTGGCGCTGGCCACGCGCCTGTTCGCCAGCCGCTTCACCGTCGAGGAGCGCGGCACCAGCGCCGCCGCCGGCGTGCTCGGGCTGGCGTTCGTGACCGAGGGCGCCATCCCCTACGCCGCCCGCGACCCGCTGCGCACCATCCCCGCCTTCATCCTCGGCTCGGCGGTGGCCGGCGCCATCGCGATGGCCGCCGGAGTTGAACTGAAGGTGCCGCACGGCGGCATCTTCGTCGCCCCCATCCCCAACGCGGTCACCCACGTCGGCGCCTACGCGCTGGCGCTGGTCATCGGCACCGTCGTCACCGCCGTCGCCCTGGGCCTGCTGAAGAAGCCGGTCGCCGAGTAGTCCCGCTGCCGGCACCGCCACGGCGGTGCCTTTCCCACGGAGGTTCCCATGTCCCCTCGTCCGCGCGCCACGCACGGCCGGCACCTGCCGTGCGTCGCCATCCTGCTCGCCCTCGCGCCACTCGCCCATGCCGAACAGGCCGCCGATGCCTTCACCCCCAGGCTCGGCTACACCGGCGAGGCCGCGGCCATGCTCGATGGCGGCCGCCGCAGCGGCAGCGCCTACGCCGGCCAGCTGATGCTCGGCACCGACGTCGACCTCGACAGCCTGTTCGGCTGGCGCGGCGCCACCCTCAAGGCCTATGCGGTCCAGCGCCACGGCACCACCCTGGCCAAGAGCAGCATCGGCAACAGCACCTCGGTGCAGGAGATCTACGGCGGCCAGGGCGAGCGCCTGGCCAACCTGACCCTCGCGCAGAGCCTGTTCGACGATCGCCTGGAGCTGGAAGCCGGCCGCAGCGTGGCCAACATCCACTTCCTCGGCTCGGAGCTGTGCGGCTACTTCCAGACCAACTCGGCCTGCGGCAACCCGACCTTCGTGTTCCGCACCAGCGGCTTCACCTGGTGGCCGGTATCGAGCTGGGCCGCGCACGCCAAGGCCTGGATCACGCCGAACGTCTACGTCCACGTCGGCGCCTACGAGGTCAATCCCAGCCAGGCCACGGACGGCGGGCACGGCCTGCACTGGAGCGCGCGCGAGCGCGAGGGGATCATCGTCCCGTACGCGGTCGGCTACCAAAGCGCCGGCGATGCGCCACATGCGCTGTACGAGCTCGGCGGCTGGCAGGACAACTCGCGCTACAGCGACCCGCTGGCCGACGCCGACGGCGTCCCCGCGGTGGTCAGCGGACTGGACTACGCCCGCCGCCACGGCCGCTCGGGCGCGTTCGCGCGCTTCGAGCAGCAGCTCACCCGCCCCGACCCGGACGGCGAGCGCGGCTTGACCGTGTTCGGCGCCGTGCTCAAGCGCACCGGCGGACGCGTGATCGAGGACGACTTCGTGCAGCTAGGCCTGGTGCAGAAAGGCACCTTCGCCAGCCGCCCGCGCGACAGCATCGCCTTCGTGGTCACCCGCCAGCATTACAGCGGCATCGCCCTGGAGAACCTGCGCCTGGCCCGCGCCGCGGCCGGCGGCAGCGGCACCCCGCCGTCCAGCCAGACCATGATGGAGCTGAGCTACGGCATCCAGCTGACCCCGCGCCTGCGGGTGGCACCGAACCTGCACTACATCGTCGATCCGGACCAGTTCAACGAACCGGCGCGCCAACGCGAACTGCCCAACGCCCTGATCGCCGGCCTGCGGCTGGACTGGAACCTGTAACGCGGCATTGCCGCAGCATGCATGGCGCCGTCGTCACCGCCCCGCGCCTGCTGTTTTCCCGAGCAACCATCGGTCGAAGCGGCGGGGTCGAAGCGGTGCGGTTCATCCTCCAACCAGTGAATCCGTCGTCCCCGCGCAGGCGGGGACCCAGCGACTTCCGTGGTGGAATCGGTCAGCTGCGGAGTTCCCCCTCCCAATGTGCTGGCACTGGCCCCGCCTTCGCCTGTCTCTGATCACAGAACAGCAACGGGCAAGTTTCCTTCTCCCGCTTGCGGGACCATGGCCCCCTTTTCGGGGGAAGATGGCGCGCAGCGCCGGATGGGGGGCTTTTGCTGTGGCTTCCCGATGCTCCAAACAGCCCCCATCCGCCCTTCGGGCACCTTCCCCCGCAAGCGGGAGAAGGGAATTGCTGCCTGCTCCTGATCTTCTGGTCAATAAAAAGGCCATCAGGGAACAACGAACACCCAAATGTCACCGTCAAGGACCCAAGTCCCGCTCGCCACTGCCGACCGATCGCCCGACACCGCTGCCGCAAACCTCCCCCGCAGCACACAACGAAAAAGCCCCGCGCAAGCGCGGGGCCTTCGTTCACGCAACCGGCGCGTGAATCACTCGCCCTGCTGCTTCTGCAGGTGCTCCCAGCGCTCCTGCGCGTCGAGGGTGCGCTCGGCGGTCAGGCGCGCCTCCAGGCGCTCCAGGCCGATTTCCTCGCCGGTATCCACGCAGTAGCCATAGTCACCGGCTTCCAGGCGCTTGAGCGTGCTGTCGATCTTGCCGATCAGCTTGCGGTAGCGGTCGCGGGTGCGCAACTCCAGCGAGTTCTCGGTCTCGCGGGTGGCGCGCTCGGCCTCGTCGCCGATGTCGCGCACTTCTTCCTTGAGGTTCTCGATGGTCTGCTTGGATTCTTCCACCAGGTCGGCGCGCCACTTGAGCAGGCGCTGGCGGAAGTACTCCTGCTGCAGCGGACTCATGTACTCCTCGTCCACAGAAGGCTTGTAGCCGGCGGGCAGGATCGGGCGACCGGTGGTTTCGTCGGTCTTGTATTCCACCACCTTGTACTTGATGCGCGGCGCGGGCGTGGCCGGACGCGAGGTCACGGCTACGGCGACCTTGCCGGTCGGGCGGCTGACCACCTTGGGCGCGGCGGGGGACTTGACAGGTGTTTTGGCTGAGGATTTCGAAGCGGACACGGGACTCTTGTGCGATGGGGTCGAAGGGGCGTGGGCCTTGGCAGCGGATGCAGCTGCGGGCGTGGCCGTCTTGACCGGTACAGATTTGGCCGCAGCCGGCTTGGCCGGCTTCGGTACGGATGCAGCCTTGGCCGCCGGCTTGGCCGCGGTCTTGGCCACCTTGGCTACCGGCTTTGCGGCCTTGGTGGCCGCCTTCTTCGCCGGTGCAGCGACCGGCTTGCCGGCGGCCTTCTTGGCGGGCGACGGCTTGGCCGGCTTCTTCACGGCGGCGGGCTTGGCGGGAGACTTGGCAGGGATAGCCTTCTTCGCCACCGGCTTCTTCTTTGCGACCGATTTGGTCGCAGCAGATTTTGCGGCAGCCGGCTTGGCGACGGCTTTCTTGGCGGCGGGCTTCGCCACCGCCTTCTTGACGACAGGCTTGGCGGATTTCTTGGCGGCCGGGACGGCCTTTTTTGCAGGTTTTTTAGCAGCCACGAATCGCTCTTCCTTGGTTCCTCCCGGGGCCCGGGAAAGCGGGCCTTTATAGCCTACCCGCCCAGCCGGGGCAACCGCCGCCGGCCACTGCAGTATCATGCCGTAGTGATTGCCCGCGCCCTCATCGCCCTGCTGCGCCTGTACAAGCGATTCATCAGCCCGCTGCTGGGTCCGCGCTGCCGTTTCGTGCCCAGTTGTTCTGAATACGCGATGGGCGCGATCGCGCGTTTCGGCCCGCTCAAGGGCTGCTGGCTGGCCGCCCGGCGGCTGGGCCGCTGCCATCCGTTCCATCCCGGCGGCTACGACCCGGTTCCTGAACCGGGGGCGCCCTCCTCTTCCCACCGCTGCACAGGAAAACACTGATGCCCGGAACCCTGATCGTCAACGCCCGCCTGGTCAATGAAGGCCGGGAATTCGAATCCGACCTGCGCTTCGAGGACGGGCGCATCACCGAGATCGCCCCCGGCCTGTCCGCCCGCGCCGGCGAGCAGGTGGTGGATGCGGCCGGGCGCTGGCTGCTGCCGGGAATGATCGACGACCAGGTGCACTTCCGCGAACCCGGCCTGACCCATAAGGGCGACATCGCCACCGAATCGGCCGCGGCGGTGGCCGGCGGGCTGACCAGCTTCATGGACATGCCCAACACCAACCCGCCCACGCTCGATGCCGCGGCGCTGCAGGCCAAGTACGACCGCGCCGCCGGCCGCGCCTGGGGCAACTACGGCTTCTACATGGGCGCCAGCAACAACAACCTGGCCAACATCCAGGCGCTGGACCCGAAGACCGCGCCGGGCGTCAAGGTGTTCATGGGATCGTCCACCGGCAACATGCTGGTGGACAACCCCGAGACGCTGGACGCGATCTTCCGCGACGCGCCCACGCCGATCATCACCCATTGCGAGGACTCGCCGATGATCGACGCCAACCTGGCGGCGTTCAAGGCGAAGTACGGCGAGGACGGCCTGACCCCGGAGATGCACCCGGACATCCGCTCGCGCGAGGCCTGCCTGAAGTCGTCCACGCTGGCGGTGGCGCTGGCGAAGAAGCACGGTACCCGCCTGCACGTGCTGCACATCTCCACCGCCGACGAGCTGGCGCTGTTCGAGCGCGGCCCGCTGGTGCGTGCCGACGGCAGCCGCAAGCGCATCACCGCCGAGACCTGCATCCACTTCCTGCGCTTCGACCGCCGCGACTACGCGCGCCTGGGCAACCTGATCAAGTGCAACCCGGCGATCAAGGACCCGGCCGACCGCGAGGCGCTGACCCGCGCGCTGGTCGAGGACGTGATCGACGTGCTGGCCACCGACCACGCCCCGCACACCTGGGAGGAGAAGCAGAAGCCCTACGCGCAGGCGCCGTCGGGCCTGCCGCTGGTGCAGTACGCGCTGGTGGCGGCGCTGGAGCTGGTGCACGAGGGCAAGCTCGACCGCGCCCAGGTGGTGCAGAAGTTCGCCCATGCGCCGGCGCAGCTGTTCGACGTGGACAAGCGCGGCTTCCTGCGCGAGGGCTATGCCGCCGACCTGGTGCTGGTGGAGGACGTGCCGTTCACCGTGCGCCGCGAGGACGTGCTGTCCAAGTGCGGCTGGTCGCCGTTCGAGGGCACCACCTTCCACTCGCGCATCGCCTCGACCTGGGTCAACGGCCAGCAGGTCTGGGACGGCGCCAAGCTGGTCGGCGCCCCGGCCGGGCAGCGCATGGCGTTCGATCGCTGATGCGGCTGCGCCTGCTCGCCGTGCTGCTGGCCGCGGCCGGCCTGGCGCCGGTGCTGCACGCGCAGGACGACGGCCGCGTCGTGTTCCCGGCCAGCGTCTCGCAGGGCGCGATGGTGATCGGCAAGGTGCCGCCCGGCAGCCGGGTGAGCTACGGCGGCCGCGAGCTGCGGGTCAGCGGCTACGGCAGCGTGGTGCTGGGCGTGGGCCGCGACGAGACCGGGCCGCTGCAGGTCCAGGTGCAGCGCCCGGACGGTGGCCGCCAGACGCAGACCATCGCGGTCGCCCCGCGCGACTGGCCGATCGAGCGCGTGAACGGCGTGCCGCCGAAGACGGTCAACCCGCCGCCGGCCATCGCCGAACGGATCAAGCGCGAACAGGCGCAGGTGACCGCGGCACGCCAGCGCGACGATGCCCGCACCGACTTCGCACAGAAGATCGCCTGGCCGGTGCAGGGCCGCATCAGCGGCCGCTTCGGCAACGCCCGGGTCTACAACGGCCAGCCTTCCGGTTCGGGCCATTCAGGCATGGACATCGCCGTGCCCACCGGCACTCCGGTCAAAGCCCCGGCCGCCGGCGTGGTCACCTTCGCCGCGCCGGACCTGTACCTGACCGGCGGCACCGTGCTGCTGGACCACGGCTACGGCATCAGCTCCAACTTCCTGCACCTGTCGCGGCTGGACGTGAAGGCCGGCGACCGCGTCGCGCAGGGCCAGGTGATCGGCGCGGTCGGCGACACCGGGCGGGCAACCGGGCCGCATCTGCATTGGGGGATGAACTGGTTCGACGTGCGCATCGATCCCCTGCTGGTGCTCGAACGCGGACCGTAGATCTCCGCGGTTCGCCTTCCCCGCGCGCGGCGGCGCGTTCGTCATCGTCGGTGCCCAGGTTTCCGCCTGGCGCGGTTCGACGTACGCATCGATCCCTTGCTGGTGCTTGAACGCGGACCGTAGATCTCCGCGGTTCGCCTTCACCGCGCGCGGCGGCGCGTTTGTCATCATCGATACTCAGGTTTCCGCCTGGCGCGGTTCGACGTGCGCATCGATCCCCTGCTGGTGCTCGAACGCGGACCGTAGACCTCCGTAGTTCGCCTTCCCCGCGCGCGGCGGCGCGTTCGTCATCATCGGTGCCCAGGTTTCCGCCTGGCGCGGTTCGACGTGCGCATCGATCCCCTACTGGTGCTCGAACGCGGACCGTAGATCTCCGTAGTTCGCCTTCCCCGCGCGCGGCGGCGCGTTTGTCATCATCGATACCCAGGTTCCCGCCTGGCGCGGTTCGACGTGCGCATCGATCCCCCGCGGGTGCTCGAACGCGGACAGTAGCTTCCCGCGATTCATCCTTTCCCGCGCGCGGCGGTGCGTTCGTCATATCGATATGTCGATACGCGACTCAATGCAGGTCGATATCGGCAACCTTGTCGCGATAGTCCTTCTTCGGGTCGACGCCGAATACCAGCTTGATGCCGGCCAGCAGGCTCGACTCGTTGAGCCAGATCTGCGCGTGCTCCGGATCCAGCCGCATCAGGACAATGGCGGGGTCGTCCTTGCCTTCGAACCAGGCGGCGATGAACGGGTTCCACAGGCGCTCGATCATGACCGGATCGGTGGCTTCGCGCAGCGTTCCGGCAATGCTCGCGAACAGGTCGTGGCCCTTGCCGCATAGCGTAGCGATCACGCGTTTGCCGTCACCCAGTTTCGCCAGCATGGCGTTGTCGTGCGAGGTGAAGAACCAGATCGGGCCGCCCTCTTCCCCTTCGATCAAGGCAGTCATCGGCCGTGCGTGGCCATCTTCGACCCCGTCCATGCCGAGCATCAGCGTGCGATCGCTCTTCAGCGTCTTCCAGAATTTGTTCTCGAGTTGCCGCGATGCATCCGCCATGTCGCTCCTCCCGTATTGAGCGCGTCGATAAGCGCCAGGCGGAAGTCTGCGCACGCGCCCGGACAAGACGCGTGATGGGAAGGCGGCCGACCGTGATCCGACCGTCACGCCCCGCCGCTGGCGGCGCGCCAGCTGTGCCAGAGCTGCTGCAGCGGCGGGGCGAAGGCCGGCTTGCCGGCCTGTTCGCGCTGCAGGCGCAGGCGCGCCAGCCGCGACCAGATCCGGTGCGGGCGGGCGAGCCGGGGCTTGGCCGGCCACCGCTGCAACAGGTGGGCACGCCATTGGCCCGCGTCGATCCCGGCCGGTGCCGCGGCCGCGCCGGCGGCCCGGCGGCGCGCGTCCAGCCACTGGACGGCCACGGCAGCCGCGTCGGCCGATGCCTGGCGCCCGAACAGCGCCGCCTCCACCGCGACCACCGCGGCGGCGAAACCGCCGAGCCCGGCCAGCGCGGCATCCAGCGAGGCCGGCATGGCGCGCGCGTCCTGGATCGCCGGCAGTGCCTGCGCCAGTTCGGCCCAGGGCGCACGCACCGGCTCCAGCACGCGGCCGAGCGGATGGCGCGAACGCTGCCCTTCCCAGTCGCGCAGTTCCTGCTGCCACCAGGCCAGCTTGGCATCGGCCGGAAGCGGATCGCCGGCGATGTTCATGATGTCCTCGAACTCCTGCAGCAGCGCGAACCAGGCCACGGCAAGGTGCCGCTGCGGTTCGGGCACGAAGCGCTCGGCCAGCAGCCATTCCGGCCAGCGGCTGCGCCACTTGTCGAGGAAGCTGTCGAGGACGGTGGATTGGCTCATGGCTGATCCGGGACCAGGCTCAGGACGATGGCGAGGCCGCCGGCCATGCCGCCGGATCCAGCAACTCGCCCGGGCTGGCGGCCAACACGGTGGCCTGCCAGGCGAGCGGGTCGTCGTCATGCAGGCGGTAGCCCCACAACGCGGCCACCGAGGGCATGTCCGCCGCACGCGCGGCGATGATGTCGCGCTCGTCGTCGCCGACGTAGACGCAGGCATGGGCCGGGATGCCGATACGCTCGGCCGCGGTCAGCAGCGGCAGCGGGTGCGGCTTGCGCTCGGCCAGCGTATCGCCGCCGATCAGCACCGCGCAGCGCGTCTCCCAGCCCTGCTGCGGCAGCACCTTGCGCGCCAGGTACTCGGGCTTGTTGGTGACGATGCCCCAGCGGCTGCCGGCGGCGTCCAGCGCGGCCAGCATCTGCGCCACGCCGTCGAACAGGCGCGCATGCTGGCCGACGATGCGCTCGTAGCGGTCGAGGAACTCGGGCACGTGCGCGTCGCGCTCGGCGGTGGGCAGCTCCGGGAACGCCGCGCCCAGCATCGCGCGCGCGCCCTTGGACACCACCGGGCGCAACTGCGCCAGGGTCAGCGGCGCGCGGCCACGCGCGGCCAGCATGGCGTTGGCGGTGACCAGCATGTCCGGTGCGCTGTCCAGCAGGGTGCCGTCCAGGTCGAACAGCACCGCGCGCGGGAACGTGCGCCCGCGCCCGCCGTCAGCGGACATCGGCATCGGTCGGCTTCACCGCGCAGGCCAGGTAGTTGACGTCGGTGCGCGAGGACAGCCGCGCGCGGTTGCGCCACGGCTCGTAGGCCATGCCGCTGACATCCTCCAGCTGCAGCCCCGCCTCGCGCAGCCAGGACGCCAGTTCGGCCGGCTTGATGAAGTCCTGGTAGCGGTGGGTGCCGCGGGGCAGCAGCCGTGCCACGTACTCGGCGCCCACCACCGCCAGCGCGAACGCGGCCGGGGTGCGGTTGACCGTGGACAGGAACAGCCGCCCGCCCGGCCTGAGCAGGGTGGCGCAGGCCTGGATGATCGCCGCCGGATCGGGCACGTGCTCGAGCATCTCCATGCAGGTGACCGCATCGAAGGCGCCGGGCCGCTCGCCGGCGAGCTGTTCGGCCGACTTCACCTGGTAGTCGATCTCCACCCCGGTTTCGCGCTGATGCAGCCGCGCGACCTTGACCAGCTCCTCGCCCAGGTCGATGGCGGTGACGTGGGCGCCCTCGCGCGCCAGCGCCTCGCTGAGCAGGCCGCCACCGCAGCCGATGTCCAGCACGTTCGCGCCGGGCAGCTTCACCCGCGCGGCGACGTAGGCCAGGCGCACCGGATTGAGCGCGTGCAGCGGCTTCTGCGGGCCGTCGGCGTCCCACCAGCGGGTGGCCAGGGCGGCGAACTTGTCCAGCTCGGCCTGGCTGAAGTTGCCGTGGTGCGTGGTGTTGTCGGCGGTCATGTCGAAATGCTCCGTGTTGCGTCGCTGCCCGGCCGGATCCCGGCGCAGCCTCTCAGGCATGGATGGTGCGGATACGGTCGCGCCACTGGCGTGCATTGGCGGTGATCGCCTCCACGTCCATGCCGACCAGCTCGCGCCGCACCAGCTTGGGACGGCCGGCGATCCACACGTCGCTGACCTGGTGGCGGCCGGTGGCGTAGATCAGCTGCGACAGCACGTGGTGCAGCGGCTGGGTCTCCAGCGCCGACAGGTCCACGCACGCCAGGTCGGCCTGCTTGCCGACCTCGATCGAGCCGATCCTCTCGCCGAAGCCCAGCGCGCGCGCGCCGCCCAGCGTGGCCGCGCGCAGCGTGGTGGCCGCGTCCAGCGCGGTGGCGTCGTTGGCCACCGCCTTGGCCAGGATCGCCGCGGTGCGGCTCTCGCTGAACATGTCCAGGTCGTTGTTGCTGGCGCAGCCGTCGGTGCCGATGGCCAGGTTGACCCCGGCCCGTGCCAGCGCGCAGGCCGGGCAGAAGCCCGAGGCCAGCTTGAGGTTGGATTCCGGGCAATGCACCACGCTGACGCCGTGCTCGGCGCACAGCGCGATCTCGCCCTCGGTGAGCTGGGTCATGTGCACCGCGATCAGGCGGTCGTTGACCAGGCCCAGGCGCTCCAGCCGCGCCAGCGGGCGCTGGCCGTGCTGCCGGATCGAGTCGACGATCTCCTGCTCGGTCTCGTGGGTATGCAGGTGCACCGGCACCTCGAGCTGGTCGGACAGCATCCGCACCCGCTCGAAGTTGGCATCGCTCACCGTGTACGGCGCATGCGGCGCGAACGAGGTGCCGATCAGCGGATCGTCGCGCCACTGGTCGTGCAGTTCGGCGGCGCGGGCGAAGTACTCGTCGTCGGACTTGGCCCAGGCGGTGGGGAAATCGATGATCGCCGCGCCGACCAGCGCGCGGAAGCCGTGCTTCTTGTAGACCGCGGCCTGCACGTCGGCGAAGAAGTAGTTCTCGTTGGCGCAGGTGGTGCCGCCGCGCAGCATCTCGGCGAT
>JAFADB010000182.1 GCA_023425225.1 Pseudomonadota bacterium | reverse complement strand
CTGGCCCGCGCGCTGGCGCTGGACCCGCCGCTGATGCTCTACGACGAACCGCTGACCGGGCTGGACCCGATCGCCAGCGGCGTGATCATGAGCCTGATCCAGCGCCTCAACCAGACCCTGGGGCTGACCAGCATCATCGTCACCCACCACGTCCACGAGACCCTGCCGATCTGCGACCAGGCGCTGGTGATCGCCAACGGCGGCATCGTCTTCGCCGGCACCCCGGCGCAGTTGCAGGCCAGCACCGACCCGCTGGTGCAGCAGTTCCTGCACGGCCGCCCGGACGGCCCGATCCCGTTCGACGCCGCTCCGCGCGCCTACGGCCAGGAGGCGGCATGATGGCCGTGGCCGAATCCATCCGTTCGCTGGGCCGCGCCGGCCTGTTCTTCCTGACCGTGCTGCGCGGGTCCACGCCCACGCCCGACTTCCTGACCGAGCTGACCCGCGAGATCTACAAGATCGGCGCGCGCTCGCTGCCGATCATCGTGGTCGGCGGCGCCTTCGTCGGCCTGGTGCTGACGCTGCAGGGCTACCGCACGCTGACCACCTACGGTGCGGTGGACGCGCTGCCCACGCTGCTGGGGCTGTCGCTGTACCGCGAGCTGGCGCCGGTGCTGACCGCGCTGCTGTTCATCGGCCGCGCCGGCAGCTCGATCGCCGCCGAGCTGGGGCTGATGCGCGCCACCGACCAGATCAAGGCGCTGGAGCTGATGGCCATCGACCCGGTCGCCAAGGCGGTGACCCCGCGCTTCTGGGCGGCGGTGCTCACGGTGCCGCTGCTGACCGGCATCTTCGTGGCGCTGGCGATCTGCGCCGGCTGGTTCGAGGCGGTACAGGTCCTGGGCATCGACAATGGCGCATTCTGGTCGCACCTGTCGGCCAACGTCGATTTCTGGGACGACTTCGGCGTGTCGCTGCTCAAGGCGGTGGTGTTCGGCGCCATCGCCGCGCTGGTGGCCGCCTATGTCGGCTTCCACGCCGAGCCGACCATCGAGGGCACCTCGGTGGCGACCACCCGCGCGGTGGTCAACGCCTCGCTGCTGGTGCTGATGTTCAACTTCGTGATTTCCGCGCTGCTGTTCCAATGAGGCGGCCCGCGCGCAACAGCCCGCACCGCCGCGTGCGGGGTTCCAATGGAAAACCCGCTCCGACCGGCATTGGGGCAACCGCTACATCAGGAGTGAAATAACCCATGGCCATCCGTGGACCACGACTCGAATTCTCCGTCGGCGCCTTCCTGCTGCTGGGCCTGGCCTCGCTGCTGGTGCTGGCGCTGGCCTCGACCAACCGCAAGTTCGGCATGGGCGGCGCCCATTACGAGCTGAGCGCCCGCTTCAGCCAGATCGGCCAGCTGCGGCCGCACGCGCCGGTGCGCATCGGCGGCGTGTCGATCGGCCAGGTCGACAAGATCGAACTGGACCCGGTCAAGTTCGACTCGGTGGTGACGCTGTCCATCAGCGAGCGCTACAAGGACCTTCCCACCGATACCTCCGCCGGCATCTACACCTCCGGCCTGCTGGGCGACAGCTACATCGGCCTGCAGCCCGGCGGCGCCCCGGACAACCTGCAGCCCGGCGGCGAGATCGCCTTCACCCAGCCGGCCGTGGACCTGATCCAGCTGGTCGGCAAGTACATGTTCGGCGGTGGTGCCGGCGGCGATGCGGCCGCGCCCGCCGATGCCTCCGGCGCCCCCGCGCCCACAACGGAACCGCAACCATGAAGACCCGACTCCTTTCCGCCCTGCTCGCCTCGGCCTTGCTCGCTTCCGCGCCCGCCACGGTGCTGGCGCAGCCGGCGGCTGCCGCGGCCAGCGCACAGGGCTCGGCCGCACAGATGGTCGTCAGCAACAGCAACCGCATCCTGTCCACGCTGGATGCGCGCCGCACCGAGTTCAAGAACAGCCCGGCCGCGCTCAAGCAGTTCATCGGCGCCGAGCTGGAACGCGAGTTCGACCGCATGTACGCCGCGCGCCTGGTGCTGGGCATCCACGCCCGCGGCGCCTCCGACGCCGACGTCAAGCTGTTCGCCGACGCGATGGTGGACAACCTGACCCAGCGCTACGGCTCGGCGCTGCTGAGCTTCGAGGGCAAGCCCACGTTCCGGGTGAAGTCGCAGGCCACGCTGCCCAACAACCTGGGCGTGAAGGTGTCCACCGAGCTGGTGCGCGCCGGCGCCGATCCCACCCCGGTGGACTACCTGGTGCGCAACGTCGACGGTCAGTGGAAGGTGTTCGACGTGATGATCGAGGGCATCTCCTACGTGCAGACCTTCAAGAACCAGTTCGACACCCCGCTACGGCAGAAGTCCATCGCCCAGGTCGCCGCCGACCTGCGCAACGGCACCCTGCAGGTACAGCAGCCGGCCAACGGCCCCGGTGGCACCGGCAATGGCAAGTGAGGCCATCGCGCGCCGCGGCGACACGCTGGTGATGACCGGCGTGCTCGACCGCGCCGCGGTGCCGGCGCTGTGGCAGCAGGCGCTGCCGCTGCTGGCCGGCACGCGCTGCATCGACCTGGCCGGAACCACGCAGGTGGACAGCGCCGGGCTGGCGCTGCTGGCGGAGGTGTGCGCACGCCTGCGTCCGTACGGCCCGGTGACGCTGGCCGGGGTGTCCCCCGAGCTCGCCGAGCTGCGCGACGCCTACCGCCTGGGCGCCGATCTGGATTTCCAGGCCTCACCGACGACCCCGCTGACATGACTTCCCTGCGCCTGTCCTTCCTGCTGCTGGCCACCCTCGTGCTGACGGCCTGCGCCGGCCATGCCCGGCGCGAGGCGGCGCCGACGGCCGCGGCCGATGCGGCCGTCGGCTCCCCGGCCGAGCCGGACGCGGCACCTGCCGATACCAGCGATACCGCCCTCGCGCCGCCGGCCACGGACGCGGCGCAGCCCGCTGTGGCGGGCGACAACGAAGACGCCGAGGACGATTACGCCGCGCTGTACGGCGGTACCGCCAGCGGCAACGGCAGGGCCGCGCAGGCGGCCGCCAGCGGTTCGGTCTACGATCCGTGGGAGCCGATGAACCGTCGCATCCACGCCTTCAACATGGGCGTGGACCGGATGATCGCGCGGCCGCTGGCCACCGCCTACGTCAACGTGGTGCCGCGTCCGGCGCGCCTGGGCGTGAACAACTTCTTCGGCAACCTCGGTTCGCCGCTGACCATGGTCAACCAGCTGCTGCAGGGCCGCCCCGGCGACGCCTGGACCACGCTGGCACGCTTCCTGATGAACAGCACGCTGGGTGTGGGCGGCCTGTTCGACCCGGCCACCAAGGCGCTGCTGCCGCGTCGCAGCGAGGACTTCGGCCAGACCATGGGCACCTGGGGCTGGCGCAACTCGCGCTACCTGGAGCTGCCGTTCTTCGGCCCGCGCACGCTGCGCGACGCCTTCGGCCTGGTCGGCGACGCGCCGTTGTCGCCGCTGCGGCAGGTGGAGGAAGACAAGGTGCGGTTCGCCCTGCAGGGCCTGCAGTTGGTGGATACGCGCGTGCAGCTGATGCCGCTGGACGAGCTGCGCGACAGCGCACCGGACGAGTACGCGCTGACGCGCGATGCCTGGGTGCAGCGGCGCAACTACCAGATCCAGAACGACCTGCGCCGCTCGCGGGACTCGCAGGACGACCTGCCCGACTACCTGCACGAGGACGACCACACCGTGCCGGTGGACGCGATGCCCATCCCCAACTGGGGCAGATAGGCCGACGCCGACTTACGGTTCCGGCAGGCCCATACCGACAGGCCCGGGAGCGATCCCGGGCCTGTCGCGTTGGGGCCGCGGCTTTTCCCCCCGGCTCAGCGCGCCAGCGCGGCGTCGATGGCGGCCAGCAGGCGTGGATCATCGGCCGTCACGTCCGGGGCGAAGCGGCCGAGCACCGTGCCGTCGCGGCCGACCAGGAACTTCTCGAAGTTCCACAGCACGCCCGGCGCCGGGTTGGGCTCGATGCCGAAGCCGGCCAGCTTCTCGCGCATCGGGCCTTCGCCGGTGGCCTGCGGCTGCGCGGCGATCAGCTGCGCGTACAGCGGATGGATGGCCGCACCGGTGACGGCGATCTTGGCGAACATCGGGAAGGTGACGTCGTAGGTCAGCGTGCAGAACTGCTTGATCTCGGCCTCGCTGCCCGGCTCCTGGCCCTTGAAGTCGTTGGCCGGGAAACCGAGCACGTCCAGGCCAGCGTCGTGCTTCTCCCGGTAGAGCTTCTCCAGCCCCTCGTACTGCGGTGTCAGCCCGCACTTGGAAGCGACGTTGACCAGCAGCAGCACCTTGCCGCGGTAGTCGCCCAGCGTTGCCGGCTGGCCGTCGATGGTGGTGAGGGGAATGGACTGGATCGATTCGGTCATGGCCGCGGGTCTTCGGGAAAGAGGCGACAGGGTAGCGCGGCCGGCTGCAAGGTCGGCACGCGGAAACGCACCGTTGCGCGAAACCGCCTGCAGCGGCCGTGCGTCGGCGGTGCGTTGCGTGCGCGAAACCGCACCCGTTCCTGACACGGCAAGGAAGAACCGTTGTCCCCGCACAGGCGCACCGCTGCCTGGAGAGAACGTCGGGCCGGCAACTGTCGGCCGGGCCGGACGAGCACTCGGAAAAGTTGAACTCGTCATCCCCACGCAGGCGGGGATCCGGTGCCTGCGCCTTGAAGGACGAGGCTACCGGGAGGTTTCGTAGCAGGCTGACTTCACCGCGAAAGTCGCTGGGTTTGCGCCTGCGTGCGTGGCCGTCCGGGGAAACTCCGATCGTCGCTCCCGCGCAGGCGGGAACCCATGGATGTTGCTTCGATCTGTACGAACGTCCATGAATGATCTGCCATGACCAGCCATTCGGCTTTGGTGAAGCACTTCAGCTGCTGAGAAGCGGTTCCCGCGTTCGTGCACTCACTTGTCCGGGTGAGTTTTCCTGCTTTGTCGGCGATGATTTGCGGGAAAATCGTTGCGACGTCGCCTGGCGACGACGGGACTTGGACCGTGGCACCGGCATGCATGTATTCGTCGTCCCCGCGCAGGCGGGGACCCAGCGACTTTCGCGGTGAAGTCAGTCAGCGACAAAACCTCCCGATAGCCTCACCCTTCAAGGCACAGGCACTGGGTCCCCGCCTGCGCGGGGACGACGATTCGATCTTTCCGGGCATGAACTCTTCCGAACATGAACTCCGGTGATTCGCGTCACTCCCGCTGACTGTTGCTTGCTCGCCAAATAACGGTTGCTTGGTTCTGCGTTTTCTCCGGACAGTAGTGCGGGTTTCTCCGGACCGCAGTGCGCGTTCGCGGGATGACGGGAGCCGGGGTTCGGCGTGCAAGCCTCGATCCAAGTCTCAAGGTGCCGTGGCACACCGCAGGTCCTGCGTTCCAGGCGTTCGCCGGCCCGGCATGCCGCCCTCACTCCTCCGGCGGCGCTGCCTCCCCGTCGTCGCCTTCCGGCTCCTCGGTCTCCCCGTCCATGCCCAGCAGCGCGCGCGAGGCGTCGGTGGACAGCGACTCCACCCCGCGCAGCTTGCGCTCGATGGTGCGGGTCTTGCGGCTGGCATCGCCCAGGCTCTTGCCGACCGTGTTGATCT
>JAFADB010000151.1 GCA_023425225.1 Pseudomonadota bacterium | reverse complement strand
CGGCGGCATCGGGCAGCAGGAACAGCGGGGTGGTGATGTCCAGGGTCTGGTCGGCGCGGTTGCGGTGCATCTCCGGCGCACGCAGGGTCATCGATTCCTTGCCGGTCTGCTGGTCCAGCGCGGTCAGCTCGAAATTGCGCAGCACGTAATCCGAGCGCGCATCGTTGGCCGCGGCCGGTACCGGCGCTTCCCGCTGGCGCCACGCCGACCAGCCGCTGATGATCGCCACCAGCAGCAGGGCGATGCCGATCACGCCGCGCCAGCTCATGCGTACCGCTCCAGCACGCCGGCCACCTTGTCCTGCGCCGCCAGCAGCACGTCGGCCAGTTCGCGCGCCGCGCCGCGTCCGCCGCCGGCACGGGTACGCCAGTGCACGCGTTCGGCGATCCACGGGTGTGCATCGGCCGGCGCCACGGCAAAGCCGACGCAAACCAAAGCGGGCAGGTCGGGCAGGTCGTCGCCCATGAAGGCCACCTGCTCCAGGCCGATGCCCATCTCGTCGCACAGCATCTGCACGCCCCGGCGCTTGTCGTCCACGCCGATCTGCACGGTCAGCCCCAGTTCCTGGCCGCGCTTCTCGGCGGCCAGGCTGCGGCGCTTGGTGATCAGCGCCACTCTGATGCCGGCCTGCTGCAGCAGCACCAGGCCCAGACCGTCGCGCACGTTGAACGACTTGCTCTCATTGCCGTCGCGGTCGTAGTGCAGGCGGCCATCGGTGAGCGTGCCGTCCACGTCGAAGCAGGCCAGGCGGACGCGCCGGGCCTGGGCAAGCAGTTCGGTGGGGAAGGTGTCCAGCGGGGAGTAGGGCATCGTCGGGCGCTTGATGGGGGTGTGTCTCGGCAGTCGCGGCAGGGCAAGCCGCCCTTAAACCACCTTGGCCTGCAACAGGTCGTGAATGTTGAGCGCGCCGATCGCGCGGCCCTCGGTGTCGACGACGATCAGGCCGTTGATCTTCATCGTCTCCATCAGTCGCGCCGCCTCGGCCGCCATCTGCGCGGCGCCGATGGTGCGCGGGTTGCGGGTCATGATCTCGGCGATGCGGGTGTGGCGCACGTCGATGTCGCTGTCCAGCGCGCGGCGCAGGTCGCCGTCGGTGAACACGCCCACCAGCCTGCCGCCGGCATCGACCACGGCGGTCATGCCCAGCCGCTTGCGGCTCATCTCCATCAGCGCGTCGCTCAGGCTGGCATCCTCGCGCACGCTCGGCATCTCTTCGCCGCTGTGCATGACGTCGGTGATGTGCAGCAGCAGCCGGCGGCCGAGGCTGCCGGCCGGGTGCGAGCGGGCGAAGTCGTCGGCGGTGAAGCCGCGCGCATCCAGCAATGCCACCGCCAGCGCATCGCCCATCGCCAGCGAGGCGGTGGTGCTGGAGGTCGGTGCCAGCGCCAGCGGGCAGGCCTCGGTGGGGACGCTGACGTCCAGGTGCACGTCGGCCTCGCGTGCCAGCGTCGAGCGCGGGTGGCCGGTCATGGCGATCACCTTGTTGCCCTGGCGCTTGAGCGCGGGCAGCAGCATCAGCACTTCCTCGGATTCGCCCGAGTAGGACAACGCCAGCACCACGTCGGCGGGGGTGATCATGCCCAGGTCGCCGTGGCCTGCCTCGCCGGGGTGGACGAAGAACGCCGGCGTGCCGGTGGAGGCAAGCGTGGCGGCGATCTTGCGGGCGATGTGGCCGGACTTGCCCATGCCGGTGGCGACCACGCGGCCGCGCGATTCCAGCACCAGCCGGCAGGCGCTGGCGAACGCGTCGCCGATGCGCGCGCCCACGGCCGCCAGCGCATCGCGCTCGAGGTCCAGCACGTGGTGCGCGCTGGCGACCAGGCTGGCATCGCTGATGTCGCCTGGGGAGAGGGAGGGCAGGGCCATGCGGGCGGCGCTCGGATAGTAGAATGACCGCCTATTTTATTAGGAAACGCCCGTTGGACGCCGAAACCATCCGTGAACTCATCGAAACCGGCCTGCCTGGCGCCCGCGCCGACGTGCGCGGCGAGGATGGCGTGCACTTCGAGGCCACGGTGGTCAGCGAGGCCTTCCGCGGCAAGCTTCCGCTGGCGCGACACCGCATGGTCTACGCCACCCTGGGCGAGCTGATGGGCGGTGCCATCCATGCGCTGGCACTCAAGACCCTGACGCCCGACCAGGCCTGAGCCGCTTCGCCGCGGCCGCCTGGCACCCGTCCTTCCCACTTCCTTCGAATCACGTCCATGCCCAAGATCGTTGTTACCGGCGGTGCCCCGTTGCGCGGTGAAGTCGCCATCTCCGGTGCCAAGAACGCCGTGCTGCCCATCCTGTGTGCCACCTTGCTGGCCGACGAACCGGTGCAGATCACCAATGTGCCGCGTCTGCACGACGTGCTGACCACCATCAAGCTGCTGGGCGAGCTCGGCGCCGGGCTGACGGTGGACGAGGGCACGCTGGCGCAGGGCAGCACGGTGACCGTGGATCCGCGCACCGTGGACCAGCACGTGGCGCCGTACGAGCTGGTCAAGACCATGCGCGCCTCGATCCTGGTGCTGGGGCCGCTGCTGGCGCGCCACGGCGCGGCCGAGGTGTCGCTGCCGGGCGGCTGCGCGATCGGCTCGCGCCCGGTCGACCAGCACATCAAGGGCCTGCAGGCGCTGGGTGCGGAGATCAGCGTGGAGAACGGCTACATCAAGGCCAGCGCCAGCCGCCTGAAGGGCGCGCGCTACGTGTTCGACATGGTCAGCGTCACCGGCACCGAGAACGTGCTGATGGCCGCCACGCTGGCCGAGGGCACCACCGTGCTGGAGAACTCGGCGATGGAGCCGGAGGTGGTGGACCTGGCCGACTGCCTGGTCGCGCTGGGAGCGAAGATCGAGGGCGCCGGCACGCCGCGCATCGTCGTGCACGGCGTGGAGCGCCTGTCCGGCGGACACCATGCGGTGTTGCCGGACCGCATCGAAACCGGCACCTTCCTGGTGGCCGCGGCAATGACCGGCGGGCGGATCACCGCGCGCGGCACCCGCGCGCATACCCTGGATGCGGTGCTGGACAAGCTGGTCGAGGCCGG
>JAFADB010000210.1 GCA_023425225.1 Pseudomonadota bacterium | reverse complement strand
CTGCAGGCCGCCGATACGTCGAAAGCGGCCCGCGCGCTGCATGAGCGTTTTCCCGTGCTCGATACTCACCTCGATACCCCGGCCAACCTCAGCCGACCGGGCTGGAACATCCTCGACCACCACCATTACGACGAGGATGGCACCCAGGTCGATTACCCACGCATGGTCGAGGGCGGGCTGGATGGCGGCTTCTGGGTCATCTATACCGGACAGGGGGAGCGCACCGCGCTGGGCAACCGGCAGGCGCGTGATTTCGGCCTCAAGCGGCTGGCGCAGATCCGCGAGATGGTGGCCGCCAATCCCGACAAGTTCGAGTTGGCGACCAGGCCGGAGGATGCGGCGCGGATCAAGGCCGACGGCAAGCGTTCGGTCTACATCAGCATCGAGAACGCGTACCCGCTGGCGACCGATCCCAGCCTGCTGACCGCCTACTACCAGCTCGGCGTGCGCATGCTGGGCCTGGTGCATACCTCCAACAACGATTTCGCCGATTCCTCCACCGACCCCAAGGGCCCGGAATGGCACGGACTCAGCCCCAAGGGCAAGGCGCTGGTCGCAGAGGCCAACCGCCTGGGCATCGTGCTCGACCAGTCGCACGCCTCCGACGAGGTCTTCGACCAGCTGATCGAGCTGTCCAAGGCGCCGATCATCCTCTCGCACACCGCCTCGCACGACCTCAACGCGCATCCGCGCAACCTCGACGATGCGCGCATCCGCAAGCTGGCCGCCAAGGGCGGGGTGATCCAGGTCAACTCGCTGTCGGGCTACCTGATCCCGACCACCCGCAGCCCCGAATACACGGCCGAGATGCGCGCACTGTTCGCCAGCTACGGCGGGCGCCAGGGGCTCAAGCCCGAGCAGTACAAGGAGGTGATGGCCAAGCGCAAGGCGCTCGATGCGAAGTACGGCATCAAGCAGGCGACCTTCGACGACTACATGAAGCACATCCTGCACATCCTCGACGTCGCCGGTCCCGACCATGTCGGCCTCGGCGCGGATTGGGACGGCGGTGGCGGCGTGGCCGGGCTGGAGGATGTCTCGCAGTTGCCGCGCATCACCGAGGCCCTGCTCAAGGCCGGCTACAGCGAGCAGCAGATCGCCAACATCTGGGGCGGCAACGTGTTGCGCCTGCTCAAGCAGGTGCAGGACCTTGCGGATCCGGCTGCACTGGCCGAGCTCTGAGCCAGGTGGCATCGTGCAATGCGGCGGCCGTAGGTGACGGCCGCCGCGTCATGTGGCATGAAGCGTGTCCTTCGACAACGCCGCGCAGGCGGCAGGAAGCAACAGGCAATGACGGCAAGCCAGACGCAGCGGCGCGATGACGCGCCGCACCGGCACGCGCGCGATACCGGCGGCGCGGCGGGACTCCCTTTGTGTGCAGGCGATAGCGCCGCACCCACTGTGCGCCGGTGGGAGCGTGGGTTCCTCGGACGCCGCCGGACAGGCGTCCTCGCATTGTGGTTCGTCCTCGTGACGCTGGTGCCGACGGCGCCCGCACGCGACAACGCCGCGCTGACCACCGTGTCCGAGCGCTCGCGATTCGTCGAGACCGGGCGCTACGCCGAGGTGGAGGCGCTGTGCCCCGCCTTCGCCCAGGCCTATCCGCAGGCCGTGCGCTGCACCCGGTTCGGCATCACGCCGGAAGGGCGGCCGATGCTGGCCCTGGTGGTCTCGCGCAGCGGCGCGCTGGACGCGCAGGCCGCGCGCGAGCGTGGCCTGCCGGTGCTGCTGATCCAGGGCGGCATCCACGCCGGCGAGATCGAGGGCAAGGATGCCGGTTTCCTGGCGTTGCGGCAGATGCTCGACGGCAAGGCCGCGCCCGGTGCCCTGGACAAGCTGGTGCTGGTATTCGTGCCGGTGTTCAACGTCGATGGCCACGAGCGCTTCGCGCGCTGGAACCGCCCCAACCAGCGCGGCCCGCTGGAGATGGGCAAGCGCGCCAACGCGCAGAACTACAACCTCAACCGCGACTACATGAAGGCCGATACGGCCGAGATGCGGGCGATGCTGGCCCTGGTCGCGCAGTGGGATCCGGTGCTGATGGCCGACCTGCACGCCACCGACGGCGCGCAGTTCGAGCACGACGTGGCGGTGCAGATCGAGCCGCTGCATGCCGGCGATCCGCAGCTGGCGCAACTGGGCAAGTCGCTGAGTGATCGGTTGATGGCGCAGTTGACCGGCCAGGGCTCGCTGCCGCTGCCGTACTACCCCAGCCTGCTGCGCCGCGACGATCCCACCTCCGGCTTTGCCGACAACGTCTACGAGCCGCGTTTCTCCACTGGCTATTTCCAGTTGCGCAACCGTTTCGCGGTGCTGGTGGAAACCCATTCGTGGAAGGACTACGCCACGCGGGTGCGGATCACCCGCAACTTCATCGTCGATCTGGTCGAGGATGCCGCGGCCGACGGCGAGCGCTGGCTGCAGGCCGCCCACGCCGCCGACGCGCGCGCGGCCGGCCTCGGCGGCCAGTCGCTGCCGCTGGACTGGAAGACCACCGATGCCTCGCGGCCGGTGGATTTCCGTGGCTATGCCTATACCCGCACCCCTTCGGCGGTGTCCGGCGCCCTGGCGACCCGCTACGACGAGAGCCGGCCGCAGATCTGGCGCGTGCCGCTGTATGACCAGCTGGTGCCCAGCATCAGCGCCACCGCCCCGCGCGCCGGCTACCTGGTGCCGGCCGCGCAGGCCGCGCACATCGGCGCGCTGCTGGACCTGCACGGCATCGCCTGGCAGCCGGTCGAGGCAGCGCACACGCAGTTGCCGGTGCAGGTCTTCCGCGCCACCCAGGTGAAGCTGGCGCCAGCCTCGTTCGAAGGCCGCCAGCGCGCCGAAGTGGGCGGGCGATGGCAACCCGAGCGGCAGGACCTGGCCGCCGGTGCGCTGTTCGTGCCGATCGCCCAGCCCAGGGCGCGGCTGCTGGTGGCGCTGCTGGAGCCGCAGGCGCCGGACTCGCTGCTGGCCTGGGGCGAGTTCAACACCATGTTCGAGGCGAAGGAATACATGGAAGCCTACGTCGCCGAGGATGTGGCCCGCGAACAGCTGCGCGACCCGGCGGTGGCCGCCGAATTCGAGAAGAAGCTGGCCGAGGACCCCGAG
This sequence comes from Pseudomonadota bacterium, assembly GCA_023425225.1. GTDB lineage: Bacteria > Pseudomonadota > Gammaproteobacteria > Xanthomonadales > Xanthomonadaceae > MMGLT7. Next base: position 14,381 of record JAFADB010000210.1, on the reverse strand, counting down.
TTCGCCCGCGACCCGCGCGCGCGGCTGGCCTTCTTCGCCCGCCGCCACGCCTCCTGGGACACGGCCCTGAACCTGTATCCGATCTACCGGCTGGACGAGCCGCTGCCGGGTCCGTAGCGCTCGTCCAGGGGCGACTGTGGGAGCGACGTCAGCCTCGATGGGCGGCGACCGGAAAGCATCGCGGCCGACGCCGCTCCCACTTCCCGCAGACGCGAAGCGCCAGTCACGCCGCCCATGACGGGTTACGCGCCGCACGCCGCCCGGCAGGCATTCAGCAACGCAACTTCCGGTGCACCGGCGGGGATGGGACAATGCCCGCTGCCCACCGACCCTGCCGCGATCCCCGATGACCGACGCTACTGCCACCACTTTCCGCACCTGGATGTGCGTCGTCTGCGGCTTCATCTACAAAGAAGTCGACGGCCTGCCGGAAGAGGGCATCGCGCCGGGTACCCGCTGGGAGGACATCCCCGATACCTGGACGTGCCCCGATTGCGGCGTGACCAAGGACGACTTCGAGATGGTGGAACTGGACTGAGCGGTGTCGCCGCCGTCGCGGCGGCTCAGTGCGTCCGCAGCGGCAGCGCGCTTAGGTCCACCAGCCGTTCGCGGATCGCGGCGGCATCGTCGGCCTGCGGATTGAGCTGCAGGTAGCGCGAGAGATCCTGCTGCGCACCGGGACGGTATTCCAGTTGCAGGTAGGCCAGGCCGCGGTCGCGCAGGGCCTCGGGCTGGTCGGGAACCAGCTTGAGCACGCGATCGGCGCTGCGTGCGGCGCGGTCCCACTGCTCGCGCTCGGCGTACGCGCTCTGCAGGTTGCGCAGGATGCGCACCAGGATCGCCCGGTGCGGCGCCGGATCGAGGATCTGCAGCAGCACGCGGTCGTCGGGCGCTTCCCCGCCCAGGTGCGGGCGGGCGCGCTCGCGCAGCTCGTCCACGCCCAGCGGACGGCCGCCATTGAACGGATCCATCACCAGCAGGCCATCGTCCACCGGCAGGCGCACCAGGAAGTGGCCCGGGAACGACACCCCGTCCAGCGGCACGCCCAGTCGCCGCGCGACCTCGATCTGCACCAGCGCCAGCGAGATCGGGTTGCCCAGGCGGCGCTCGAACACCTGGTTGAGATAGCTGTTGCGCGGGTCGTAGTACTCGTCGTGGTCGCCGGCGTAGCCCAGCTCGTCGAACAGGTGGCGGTTGATGGCGGCCATCTTCAGCGGCCACACGTCGATGGCGTCCACCTCGGTGCGCAAGTGCTCCGCGTAGCCCTGCAGCAGCCTGTCGTACCGGGCGACTTCGAGCTGCGGGTATTCGTCGTGCGCGATCAGCAGGGCGCTGGACAGCAGCGGCAGTGCGTCGTCGTCCAGGTTCGCCAGCGAATTCCAGTCGGGCAGTGTCAGTCGATCCCCCATGGGCAAAGACTGGCGGCAAATCGTCCGCGCTTCAAGTCCGCCGGCTGCTGACAGTAGTCAGGGCAGCGTGGGGATGGCCGGGCCGAAGCCGAGCTCCTGGCCGTCCTTCAGGTCCAGCTTCGCCGCCTGGCCGGCGTTGAGCTCCAGCACGTAGCGCGCCGGCCGCCGGCTGGGATAGGGCGGGCAGGCATTGCCGGCCGAGCACGGCGGCACGTCGCGCTGCTGCGCCACCAGCTTGCGGGCATTGTCGAAGTAGAGGATGTCCAGCGCGATCCGCGTGTTCTTCATCCAGTACGCCTGCGGCTCCTCGGCGTCGTGGATGAACAACATGCCGTGGTCGGCCGGCATCGAGTCGCGGAACATCAGCCCGCGCGCACGGGTGGCATCGTCCTGGGCGATCTCCACCTGGTAGCGCTGGCCACCCAGTTCCACCCATTTGCCGCCGGCGCTGGCGCAGCCGCTGAGCAGGAACAGGAGGGCGAGCGCGGCAAGGCGGAGCGGGGACGTCATCGTGGCAATTCCGGCGGCAGGGATCGTGGCGCACCTTCGATGAAGCGCGCCGCGCCGTCAAGCGGTCGGCGTGTCCGGTCTGCCGGCGGGAACGGCCGCGCTACAGAGTGACAGCTCTCTCTGTGCCTGTCCGGTCATCCGTGCGGCAGGACAGGATCGCGCGTGCCGGAGTCAGCCCAGCACGACGGGCGGTTCGCCGCCGACGATCACCACGTCGGCGCGACGACGCGCGAACAGGCCGACGGTGACCACGCCGGGGATCTGGTTGAGATCGCGTTCCAGCGCCACCGGGTCGGTGATCGAAAGGTGGTGGACGTCCAGGATCACGTTGCCGTTGTCGGTGACCGTGCCATCGCGCCAGACCGGCTGGCCGCCGGTGCGGGCGAGGATCTCGCGCGCGACCAGGCTGCGTGCCATCGGGATGACCTCCACCGGCAGCGGGAACCGGCCCAGCACCGGCACCTGCTTGCTGGGATCGACGATGCAGACGAATTTCTCGCTGGCCTCGGCGATGATCTTCTCGCGGGTCAGCGCGGCGCCACCGCCCTTGATCAGGCACTTGCCCGGGTCGCACTCGTCGGCGCCGTCCACGTACAGCGACAGGTTGCCGGTGTGGTTGAGGTCCAGCACCTCGATGCCGTGCTGCTTCAGCCGCGCGGTGCTCTGCTCGGAGCTGGAGACGGTGGCCTTGATGCGCTCCTTGATCCGCGCCAGCGCATCGATGAAGTAGGCCACGGTCGAGCCGGTGCCGACGCCGACGATCATGCCGTCCTCGATGAATTCGATGGCTTTTTCGGCAGCCAGCCGCTTTGCTTCGCTCATTGGGATTCCATGGGTCTGGGATGGGGCAGGGCACTGCTGCCGGAGCCATCGTGGATCGATGTGGAAGTGGTCGCCGACATCGGACTTGGCCGGGCGCAAGGCCATCGCGGCTGACGCCGCCACCGCGCCGCTGCGGCACGATCGGGAGTCATTCCAGCGACAGCAGCAGCTTCCATTGCGCTGCGGTGACCGGGAACACCGACAGCCGGTTGCCGCGCGCCACCAGCGGAAAGCCTTCGCCCAGTTCCTCGGCGTGCTGCTTGATCCGCTCCAGCGCGATGGGCTGCGCCAGCTTGCGCTCGAATGCCACGTCCACCAGGTACCAGCGCGGCTGCTCGCGGGTGGCCTTGGGGTCGTAGTAGTCCGATTCCGGGTCGAACTGGGTGTCGTCCGGGTAGGCCGGGCTGGCCACCGTGGCGATGCCGACGATGCCCGGCACTTTGCAGTTGGAGTGATAGAACGCGATGCCGTCGCCGACCTTCATGCCATCGCGCATGAAGTTGCGCGCCTGGTAGTTGCGCACGCCGTTCCAGGGCTCGGTGCCGACGCGCTGCAGGTCGTCGATGGAAAACGCGTCCGGTTCGGACTTCATCAGCCAGTAGCGCTTGCGGGCGGTCATGCGGAAGGGCTTTGCAGGAGGAGGGTTTCGCGTTCGGTGCAGATGGCGTCGGCCGGCACGTCCCAGCCGGCGGCGGCCAGCGACGGGACGCGCTGCGCGGCGAAGCCGACACCGACCAGCCATGGCGGCGGCACCTCGCGCTGCCGGAATGCGAAGCTGCGATCATACCAGCCGCCTCCCATGCCGAGCCGGTTGCCGGCACCGTCGAAACCGACCAGCGGCATCGCCACCAGCGCCATGGCCTCGGCCGGCAGTGCCTGGGAGGGATCGACGTCGGGCTCGGGAATGCCGAATCGGTTGCTGGTCAGCGCCTGCCCGGGACGCCAGGGCGCGAAGCGCAGGACCTGTCCGTGCAGCACCGGCAGGCAGTAGACGACGTCGGCGGGAAGACCCAGTTGCCAGCGATGCAGGGCGATCTCGCCATCCGCCGCCCAGTAGCCTGCGACATGGCCACCGTGCGGGGCGAAGGGCAGGGCGAGCAGGTGCTGCGCCAGCGCGTCGGCGGCAGCGATGCGCTCGGCGGCCGGAATGGCGCGGCGGCGTTCGCGCAGTTGCCGGCGCAGGGTATCGCGTTCGTTGACGGTCATCGGGCGAGGGCGGGTGGACTCCGGCGCCATTGTCGGCGCCCGCACCGCGGATGCCTAGGCCGTAAAAGCGTCTCCCATCGGCCAGGGATATGGGCGAAGCCTCGTGCAGTCGAAACGACGTCGGGCCGTGCGTTCCCTCATCCGTCCATCGCGTGCCGCGCCTGCGGACCGGCTCCGTCGTCCGCTTCGGCATCCCGCCTCGCGAGCGGGCAACCCCGGCTTCGCGGAAGCAAGCTCTTCTGCCGGAAGGAGGAGGGGGAAATAAGGAACGGCGCCTTTCGGCGCCGTTCCGGAATATTGCATTCTCCGCCATGACGATGCGTGCGAAACGACCTTGAACCCGGGGTTCAAGTGGGAACGCTGGGAAACCATCGGGCTTTCCGCTGCAAGGCAGACCTGCACACCCGGCTTCGTCGCGCCCCCGTGGTCGTCATTAAGGGACAAGGCGAATGTTTGCACACGCCGTCGTTCACGGCAGAGAACGCAAGCCGATTATAGCCGGCTGCTCCGATCTGGCTAGTGCGTTCGCGCCGTTTTCGTTCCCAGCGGATTCATTTTTCCAATCGCACCGCGCATTGGGTTTCAGTCCAGCGTATGGGTGGCGCGGTCGAGCTGGCGATTGAGTTCGTCCAGCGTGCGCGACAGCTCGCGCTGGGTCTGTTCCTGTTCGTCGCGCAGCTGCTGCAGCTCGTGGGCCAGGTTGAGCGCGGCCAGCACGGCGATGCGGTCCACTCCCGCCATGCGGTTGCTGCCGCGGATCTCGCGCATGCGCAGGTCGAGCAGACGCGCGGCGGCGGCGAGGCTGTCGCGCTCGTTCTCCTCCACGCCCACGGTGTACTCGCGATCGAGGATGCGGACGCTGACCGGTGCGGTAGTGCTCACGTGTGCTGCTCCAGCGACTTGAGCCGGGTGATCATGGCCTCCACGCGCGAGCGCGCCTGCTCGTTCTTGCTCAGCAGCTGCGAGCGCTCGCCCAGCAACTGCTCATGCTGCAGGCGCAGGCTGCGGTTCTCCTCGGCCAGGCGCTGGCTGCGCTCGGCCAGCAACTGGATGCGGGCCGACAGGGCTTGCAGCTGGGCGAGGATATCGGCGTTGTCCATGGGCGGCACGATAGGCATGGGGTTCGACGGCGGTCAAGACGCCGATGGTGGCAGATGCACCGGCAGCCGCATGAAGTCCAGGCAGGCATCGGCCTGCAGCGGCGGCGACAGCAGGAAGCCCTGGATCTCGTCGCAGCCGTGGCCGCGCAGGAACCGCAGCTGACCGGCGTTCTCCACGCCCTCGGCCACCACCTCCAGCCCGAGCGAATGACCCATGGCGATGATGGTGCTGGTGATGGCCTCGTCGTCGGCGTCGCGGGTGAGGTCGGCGATGAATTCCTGGTCGATCTTGAGGGTGTTGATGGGCAGGCGCTTGAGGTAGGCCAGCGACGAATAGCCGGTGCCGAAATCGTCGATGGCCAGGTGCACTCCCAGCTGCCTGCAGGCATGCAGGGTGTCGGCGTTGCGGCCGACGTCGTTCATCACCACGGTTTCGGTGAGTTCCAGTTCCAGGTCCTGGCCGCGGACGCCGGTCTCGGCCAGCAGCCGGTCCAGTACCTCGGGCAGGTTGCCGCGTTGCAGCTGCAGCGCCGAGACGTTGACCGACATGCGCAGGCCCTCCATGCCCTGTCGCTGCCAGCGCTTCAGGGCCAGGCAGGACTGGCGCAGGGCCCATTCGCCCATCTCCAGGATCACGCCGGTTTCCTCCGCCAGCGGGATGAACTGGTCCGGTGCGACGATCCCGAACTGGCGGCTGTGCCAGCGCATCAGCGCCTCGGCCCCGACGATGCGCGAGTGCGCGAGCGAGTAGCGCGGCTGGTAGACCATGGCCAGCTCCTCGTCCATGCGGATGCCGCGCAGGGTGCTGGCCAGGGTGGCGCGGTGGCGTGCATGCGCGTCCATGTCGGGCGAATACACCTGCACCGTGCGGCGGCCGGCGGACTTGGCGCGGTACATGGCGGTGTCGGCCTGGCGCAGCAGCTCGCTGGGGACCTGCGCATGCTCGGGATAGAGGCTGATGCCGATCGAAGGAGAGATGGTCACGTCGTGGCGATCGTCCAGCGGCAGCGGCGGATCGAAGGCGGCCAGCACGCGTCGCGCGACCGCGTCGGCCTGCGCGTCCGAACCGATGTCGACGAGGATGGCCGCGAACTCGTCGCCGCTGATGCGTGCGGCCGTGTGCTCGGGGCCGACCGCCTGCTGGATGCGCCCGGCCGAGGCGCGCAGCACGCGGTCGCCCATCGCGTGGCCCAGCGAGTCGTTGATGTTCTTGAAGCGGTCCAGGTCCATGAACAGCACCGCGACCCGGGTGCCGCGGCGGCGCGCACGCACGATCGCGCGCGCCAGCCGCTCGGAGAACAGGGTGCGATTGGGCAGGCCGGTGAGCGGGTCGTAGTTGGCGAGGTAGCGCAGCTCCTGCTCGGCGCGCTTCTGTTCGGTGATGTCCTCGAGCACCAGCACGTGCAGCGCCGGGCCGCCGGCATCGTCGGGCACCACGTTGTGGCGCAGGTGGCACAGGATGTCCTGGCCGTCACGCCGCAGCTTCCAGGCATCGCCCTGCCAGCGACCGGCCGACAGCATCGCTTCGGCCAGCTCGCCGGTCTGTCCGGAGATGTCGTCGAGCAGCGACAGCGGCTGCCCCAGCACGTGCCGTTCGTCGTGGCCGGTGATGCGGGTGAACGCGGCGTTGATCGACAGGAAACGCAGGTCGCGGTCCAGCAGCGCCACCGCCTCGCTCATGGTGTGCAGCACCTCGCTGGCGATGCGCAGGCGTGCCGTGTCCGCCGCCTGCTCGACGATGCGCGCGCTGCCGGCCAGCTGCGATGGCGCGCCCTGGTCATCGCGTGCCACCAGCCGGCCCTCCACCTGCAGCCAGGTCCACGCATCGTCGCCCGGCAGCCGGATGCGCTGGCGCGAGCCGAAGTTCTCCGCCTCGCCCTGCAGGTACTCGTCCAGGCGTCGCACCAGGCCGGGCAGGTCTTCCCTATGCACCGGCGGCATGCGGCAGGTCAGCACCGGAAACCGTGCCCCATCCACGGCGTCCTCGCCGTGCGGCCGGATGAGGAGCAGCCGGTTCCGCTTCAGGTCGTAGTGCCAGAGCATCTGTCCCGATGCCAGCAGGGCCTGCTGCATACGCAGTGCCTGCCCGTCCCTGCGCCGGCGATGCCATCCCCGGGCGATGCCGACACCCGCCGCCAGTCCCGCCACGAGCAGCGCCGCGGCAACGGCGAAGCCCGGGAGTCCCGCGACGACGAATGCACTCTGCATGTAGAGCGGCGACCGAGAAGGTGAGGGAGCCAGTTTAGGTGCGTGAACGCATGCCCAACAAGCGGGGCGACACGGTCGCGTTGCTACACTAGCCGGCGTTGCCGCCATGGCTTCATGGCGCCTGTTCCATACTGGAAATCCGCATGACCGAACTGCCCGAAGTGACCGAAGTCGAACAGGCCAGCCGCCAGCTGGGCCTGGCCGCGAGCGCCGGCGAACTGCATGGCGCCCTGTGCGGCTGGCTGGCCGGAGGTGGTGCCGACATCGCCGGCTGGCCGGCCAAAGTGATGGCCGACGACGGCCTGGCCGTGCCGGCGGCCGGCGATGCGCTGGACCGTCTGCGGCAGGCCTCGGCCGAGCAGCTGGAGAACCGCGATTTCGCCTTCGAGCTGCTGCTGGCTGATGCCGACGCCTCGCTGGCGCAGCGCACCGAGGCGCTGTTCGAGTGGTGCCGGGCCTTCCTGGGCGGCTTTGGCCTGGCCGCGGGCCAGAAGCCGGCGTTGTCGGAAGAATCCGAGGAGGCGTTGCACGACCTGGCGCGGTTGGCGCAGGCGGCGGGCGAAGAGTTCGAGAGCGCGGAAGAGGACGAATCGGCGCTGGCCGAGATCGAGGAATTCGTGCGCGTGGCCGTGCTGCTGCTGCACAGCGACCGGGTGCTGGGTGCACGCCACCGCCAACGCCTGAACTGATGAAACGGTCCAGCGGAATCGGTGCCGGCGACTATGCGCGCCGCCGTCGCCAGCTGATGCGCATGGCCGGCGAGGACGCCATCCTGGTGCTGCCGGCCGCGCCCGAGCGCGTGCGCAGCCACGACACGTTCTATCCCTATCGGCAGGACTCGGACTTCTGGTACCTGAGCGGGTTCGAGGAGGCCGATGCGGTGCTGGTGCTGGTGCCCGGCCGCCGCCATGGCGAGGTCATCCTGTTCTGCCGCGACCGCGATCCCGAGCGCGAGGCCTGGGACGGCCCGCGTGCCGGCCCCGAGGGCGCGGTGGAGCGCTACGGCATGGACGATGCCTATCCCATCGACGACCTCGACGAGATCCTGCCCGGCCTGCTGGAAGGGCGCTCGCGGGTGTACTACCACTTCGGCCGCGACGCCGATTTCGACCTCAAGCTGATCGGCTGGGTCAACCGCGTGCGCGCGCAGGTGCGCCACGGCGCGCAGCCACCGCACGAGTTCCTGGAACTGGGCCACCTGCTGCACGAGCAGCGCCTGTTCAAGTCGCCGGGCGAGATCGCGCTGATGCAGCAAGCCGCCGACATCAGCGTGCGCGCGCACCTGGCGGCGATGCGCGCGGTGCGTCCGGGCGTGCACGAGTACCAGTTGCAGGCCGAGATCGAGCGTGAATTCCGCGCCGCTGATGCCTGGCCGGCCTACGGCAGCATCGTCGGCGCTGGCGGCAACGGCTGCGTGCTGCATTACCGCGCCAACAACGCACGCTGCGGCGCCGGTGAACTGGTGCTGGTCGATGCCGGCGCCGAATACCGCGGCTATGCCGCCGACATCAGCCGGACGTTCCCGGTGGACGGCCGCTTCAGCCGCGAGCAGCGCGCGCTGCACGACCTGGTGGGGCGGATGCAGGCCGCGGCGCTGGAACAGGCGCGGCCGGGCATCGCCTATGAGGAAGGCCACCTGGCCGCGATCGAGGTGCTCACCGAGGGGCTGCTGCAGCTTGGCCTGCTCCGCGGGGAACTGGAGGCCAATCTGGTGGAACAGAGCTACCGGCGCTTCTATCCGCACAAGACCGGGCACTGGCTGGGGCTGGACGTGCACGACGTCGGCGACTACCGCCTGGCCGGCGAGTCGCGGCTGCTGGAGCCGGGCATGGTGTTCACGGTCGAACCCGGCATCTACGTCCGCCCGGACGACACCTCGGTGGATGCGAAGTGGCGCGGGATCGGCATCCGCACCGAGGACGATGTCGTCATCACCGGGGACGGCCATCGGGTGCTGACCGCCGCGCTGGCGCGCAGCGCCGACGAGATCGAGGCGGTGATGGGCAGCGGGTAGCGCATTTCCGCTGTCGATCCGCGCCTCCGGCCCGGGACACCGTCCTCGTCGAAGAGTTGTCCCGCCCTCGTGCGAGCGGCGTCAGCCCGCCGCGAACACCGGCCGGGTCAGGTTGACCGGCTCGCCCTCGGTGCACAGCACGTTGTCCTCGATGCGGATGCCGCCGTAGGGCTTGAACTGCGCCACCCGCTCCCAGTCCACGCTGGCGCCGTGGCCGGCCTTCTTCACCTCGTCCAGCAGCATGTCCACGAAGTAGATGCCCGGCTCGATGGTCACCACCATGCCCGGCTCCAGCACCCGGGTCAGGCGCAGGTAGGGATGGCCGGCCGGCGGCTCGACGCGGCCGCCGCGTTCGCTGGCGGCGAAGCCGGCGACGTCGTGCACCTGCAGGCCCAGCAGGTGGCCGATGCCGTGCGGGAAGAACGCGGCGCTGACGCCGGTGGCCAGCGCCTCCTCGGCCGAGACCTTGATCACGCCGAAGTCCTTGAGCACGCCGGCCAGCGCCAGGTGCGCGTCCAGGTGCAGCTGCTTGTAGTCGAACCCGGCGCGCACCGCCTGGTCCATGCGGACCTGCGCCGCGTCCACCGCATCGATCAGCGCCTGGAACTCGCTGCCGGTATCGGCGGCGTAGGTGCGGGTGATGTCGCTGGCATAGCCGCAGACGCTGGCGCCGGCATCGACCAGGAAGCTGCGCAGCGGCGAGGGCGCCTCGGTCTGCATCTGCGTGTAGTGCAGCACCGCGCCGTGCTCGTTGAGGGCGACGATGTTCCCGTACGGCAGCTCGGTGGCGTCCTGGCCGACCGCGGCGCAGTAGGCCATGTGGATGGCGAACTCGCTGCGGCCTTCGCGGAAGGCGGCCTCGGCGGCGCGGTGGCCGCGCACCGCCAGCACCTGCGCCTGCCGCATCAGCGCGATCTCGTAGGGCGTCTTGCAGGCGCGGTGGTATTCCAGGTAGTCGATCACCGGCTGCGGGTTGTTGGGCGTGTAGTCGCCCAGCGCGCTCTGCGGCTCGCCCAGGATCGCGCTGCGGGCGGCCGGCGGCAGCAGCGGCAACGCCTGCTCGGGCGTGCGGATGATGTGGATGTCGCAGTGCTCGACCCACCAGCCGCCGGGCGTGGCCGGCACCACGTGCCAGTAGTCGTGTGGCTGCAGGAAGATCACCTGCAGGCGCTTGCCGGGCGTGTACACCAGCCAGCTGCCGGGGATGCGCGTGAGCGGCAGCCAGGCCTTGAACTGCGGGTTCACCGCATAGGGATAGTCGTGGTCGTCGAACACCTGGTAGTGCAGCGTGCCGCTGGGCACGACCAGGTGGTCGAAGCCGCCGCGCGCCAGCGCCTCGTCGGCACGCCGCCGCAACACGTCCAGATGGTCGGCATACAGGACGCTGGGGTCTGGCAGGCTCATTGCGGCGCTCTCTTCGATGTTGCGAGGAAAGACGCGATTTTGCCGCAATCGGCTAGCCGCTGCAGGCCGGATGCCGCCGTTCCGGTCAGTTGGCCGGGTGCCCGGTATCCACCCAGCGGCGGAGCAGGTCGCGCTGGCCGCCCTCGATGGTGAGGAAGCGGAAACCCGCCCAGTACTGGCCCGGCGCCTGTGCCGGAACCTGCCACAGCAGGTGCACGCCGACGTCGATCTGCACCGCCTGGCCGAGGCTGTCGGGCAGCGGGAAGCGCAGCTGGTACAGCGCGTCCTCGTTCAGCGGCACGGTCGACAGCAGCAGCATGCCGTTCTCCGACAGGTTGCCCACCTGGCCGACGCCACGTTCGGCGACGACATCGAACACCGGCACCTGGCCGGCGACCTGGCGGCGGGGAGTGCGTCGGGCTTCGTGGATCATGCCAGTGCCTCCGTCGGAGCGGATGCGCCGGACAGCGAGCGCAGGGCGCGGATCGTGGCCTGCCAGGCGCGGTCGATCAGGCGCCCACGCTCCTCGGTCACGATCCGCAGCTGGCCGCGCGCCATCAACCGGGCCAGCGCGTCCAGCGAGGTCTCGTTGATCTTCTGCCCGCGCTGGTTGACGAACAGCGCGTTGTCGGTAATCAGGCTGTACCACGACAGGCGCTGGCGGCGGGCATCGCCCTGCTGGTTGGTGATGAACTCGAACCAGGTGCCGAACGGCAACGTGCGCAGCTGCGCATAGCAGCGCTCCTCGTCGGCGCTGCGCTTGGGCAGCTCCTGCTTCTGCGTCTCGTCGTCGCCCTGCTCGCCCAGGCGCGCGCGCGCCTTGAGCTTGGCCGTCAGTTCGGTGCGCGAGATGGCCTCGTCCTCGCCGCCGGGGGTGGACAGCCGCCGCGCGATGGCGCCGGCCTCGTCGCGGTGGTAGCCGACCTGCAGCAGGGCGTCCTCCACCGACTTGCCCAGCGCGATGTCCGGCGCGCCGCTGCCGGCGGTGACCTTGGCGATGCGGTCGGTGGTCTGGCGGCGCTCGCTCCACTCCTCCGATTCCTCGCCATGGCGCAACAGGGTCAGGGTCAGCACGTCCGACCACGCCTGCTTGAGCAGCGATTGCACGAAGCGCGGCAGCCCCGGTTGCGCGCAGACCTGTGCGATCTCGGCGGTGGCCTGCTGCTTGGAGGCCTCCAGACGCTCCTTGCCGCGCGCGGCTTCCACGTGGCGGCGCTCGGCGACCTCGGCCTTGCGCGCCTGCGCCTTGAAATGGGCGCGTACGTCGCGGTTGGCCTCGTCCAGCACGGCCTCGTCGCCCTGGTAGTCCTCGACCACGCGGTCCACCGCCTGGTTGAGCTTGGCCACCAGCTGCGGGTCGGTGTCCTCCTCGGCCAGCCAGGTGGCGCCGGATTCGGCCACCGCATTGAGCAGTTCGCGCGCCGGATGCTGGTCGCGCACGAAGAAGGCGCTGTCCTGGATGGCGGCACGCACCACCGGGACCTGCAGTTTCACCAGCAGCTCGGTGGCCGGCGACTCGCTGCGGACCTCGCGCTGGATCTCGCCATAGAGCATGCCCAGCAGGTCGAAGGTGTCGGCATCGCGCTGCGACAGGGCGGCGTTGTCGCCGTGCTCGCTGCGCAACCGCTCCAGCAGTGCCTGGCGCACGTCGGCGATGCTGCGGCGACGGCCGCCGCTGGCCACCGGGGGCAATGCCTGCAACCGGCCCAGGATGTTCGCCAGTGCCGCGGCCGGCACCACGACCGAGGACGCAGTCGTGCCGTTGTTGCCCACGGCGTGGCCAGCTCCCGTCGCGCCGGCATGTCCGGCGGCGCCCCCGCCCCGGGCGGGATGCAGGAGGTCGTGCAGGGCGGACATGGCCGAATCGGCGGTGGCCGGCTGGGTGGATGCCGCGTGCAATGCGTCTTGCTGGCCGGCGGCGGCCTGCCATGCTGGTCCGCCGCCGCCGGTCGCCATCGACATGGCATCGCCTGGCTGCGTGCCTGCGGCCATTCCCGAGGTCGTTACGTTGCCCTCGGCCGGTGCGGCCGGGCCGGATACCAGGTCGGCCATCGTCTCGGCCCACGAGGCCGCCGGGGCGTGGCCGGTCCATTCGGTCAGTGGCCGTGAAGGCGTCGCATGCGGCTTGTCGCCGGCCTTGCCCGGCCCACGCGGCGCGCCCTTGCGGGTGCCGGCGGGGCGGCCAAGATAGGGCTGGTAGACCAGTCCGGGCAGGATGCCCTCATGCGCCAGCAGGATATTGGCGCGTTCGATCAGTTCGCCGAAGCGCGGCGACAGCTGCTGCTCGAACGCGCGGTAGAGCCTGAGCTGTGTATCCAGGCCCAGTTCCAGCGCCTCGCCGGCGGCGCGCAGCACCCGGCCCAGGCCGTGCGGGCCTGTCGGGACTTCCTCGATCTCCAGCGCCGCCGATGCCGCCAGCACGCCGAAGCGCTGGCGCAGCAGCTGCAAGGCGGCGTGATGCTGGGAGGCCTGTCGCCGGGCGATGTCGCGCAGCACGATGTCGCGATCGATGTCGGTGTCTTCGACCAGCGTCAGCGGCATCGCCATGGACGTGTCGGCCAGCCCGTCGGCACTGGGCGTGCGCGGCTGCCCCAGCGAGGCCAGCTCGACTTCGAGCTGTTCCTTGAATGCAGGGGCCAGGCGGTTGCCATTGGCCTTGAGCCGGCGCATCTCGGCATAGAAGTCGGCCTGGCTCTGGCTGTTGCGCGCGCGCTCGGCCTGCGCGAACAGGTCCCGCTCCAGCTCGACCAGGGTCAGCCTGAGCGGATTGGCGAGCGAGTCCAGCAGTTGTGCCTGCAGCGATTCGAGTATGCGGCGCGCGCGCGGCGCCAGCGGCGCGGCGGCCAGCTGCCGCGGTCCGGCCGGTGTGGCTTGGAATGCAGTTGTGGACATCCGTTGTGATCACGCTCCCCCTGAACCCGAGGTATGTATCACGTTTTTACGGCATGGACCAGAAGAGCTTGAGCTGTCGGCCGATGTAAACGGTTGCAGCCGATCAGGGCAGGAACAGCTCGATCACATCGTTGGTGAAGCGCCGGCCCAGCTCGGTCGGCTGCACGTGATCGCCCGTCTGCTGCAGCCATTCGCGGGCGGTGGCCTGCTGCAGCGCGGCAGCGAGGTCGCCGCGCTCCAGCCCGGTGCGGGCCTCGAAGTCGCGCAGCGGGAAGCCGTCGTTGAGGCGCAGCGCATTGAGCATGAACTCGAACGGCAGCCGCTGCGCCGGCAGCACTTCGTCGCCACCGATGGCCTGCGCGGTGCCTGCATGGGCCAGGTACTGCTGCGGGTGCTTGAGCTTCCAGCGGCGCAGGATCGACTGACCGGCGCCGGAGCTGATCTTGCCGTGGGCGCCGGCGCCGATGCCCAGGTAGTCGCCGAAGGTCCAGTAGTTGAGGTTGTGCGCGCACTGCCGCCCCGGTCGGGCGTAGGCACTGACCTCGTACTGCGCATAGCCGGCCTCGGCCAGCCGCGCCTGGCAGCGCTCCTGGATGCCCCAGGCGCTGTCCTCGTCGGGGATGCCCTGCGGCGGCCGGGCGAAGAACACGGTGTTGGGCTCCAGCGTCAGCTGGTAGTGGCTCAGGTGTGTGGGCTGCAGCGCGAAGGCGCGTTCCAGGTCGGCCTCGGCCTGCGCCAGGGTCTGCTGCGGCAGCGCGTACATCAGGTCGATGTTGACGTTGTCGTAGCCGGCGTCCTGGGCCAGCTTGACCGCGG